>JAOACV010000212.1 GCA_026417675.1 Verrucomicrobiia bacterium | reverse complement strand
GCGGGAATGGAACACACCGGCCGCGCTGTGGGTCAGCAGCGTGATCTATGCGCTGCTGCACTTTGTCGGCGCGCCGCCAACCAACTGGCTGGGCGTGCTGCCCGCGCTGGCGTCGCTGACGGCCTTCGGCGCGCTGCTGGCGTGGTGTTATGTGCGATCGGGATCGCTCTACCTCTGCATCGGCGTTCACGCCGGCTGTGTGACGGGCCTGAAATGGCTCGGTCAACTCACCGATGACGGCGCGGCGGGGCTGGAATGGCTGTTTGGCGCCGGCCGGTTCCGCTTCGTCAACGGCGTCGGAGGCTGGCCGATGCTGCTGGCGATCTGGTTGGTGCTGGTGGGGCTGGAAAAACTGTTGGCGCGAATCCATGCTCGCCGCGATTAAACAATGGTGGAACGTGGTCGTCGGGCTGGTCTATCCGGCCAACTGCGCCGTCTGCAAACAGCCGCGCGAGCCTGAGGCGGATAGCGCGCTGTGTCCGTCGTGCCGCAGGCAAATGCGGCCGATCCACCGACCGTTCTGCGAGCGTTGCAGTCTGCCGTTTGATGGCGTGGCGGACGGCGCGTTTCGATGCTCCAACTGCGCGGACAAGAATTATTATTTCCACCACGCTGTCTGCGGCTGCCGGCTGACCGGCGTGGCGCGCGAGTGTGTGCATCAGTTCAAGTATCAGCACGCGCTTTGGATCGGGCCGGAGCTTGCGGAGCTGATGATCGCCGCGGCACGCGAGCGGATCGAGTGGCCGAAGGTGGACATGGTCGTGCCGGTGCCGCTGTTTCCGTCGCGGCAGCGCGAACGCGGCTTCAACCAGGCGGAGTGGCTGGCACGACGGCTGGTGCGCGCGTTGCCGGCGCCGTTGTGCAAAGGCAACCTGCGGCGGGTTCGCGAGACGGACAACCAGGCGCTGCTCAACGCCGCCGAGCGGATCGAAAACGTGCGCGGGGCGTTCGCGGTGCGCGACCCGAGGCCGTTTCTGAAACGACGGCTTGTGTTGGTGGACGACGTATTTACCACTGGAGCCACAACCAACGAATGTGCTAGGGTGCTCCTGGATGCGGGCGCGGAATCGGTGATTGTATTGACCGTCGGCCGCGGCTGAGTCGCTGTCTTCCATTTCAAACGCCTATGGTAGTTGCCAAGAAAAGCAAGGTGCCGAAGTCGCCGGCCAAGAAGGTCGAGATCCCGGAGGGTCTCTGGACCAAGTGCAAGTCCTGCGGCGAGGCGATCTACTCGCGCGAGCTGGACCAGAACCTGCGCATCTGCCCGAAATGCGGGTTCCATTTCCCACTCGGCGCATGGCAGCGCATCGCCTCGCTGGTGGAACAGGGAAGCTTCCAGGAGATGGACAGCGAGATGGTTTCGGTGGACGCCCTGCACTTCACCGGCGTGGCCTCCTACGTGGACAAGCTCAGGGAAAACCGCGAGGAGACCGGCCTGAAGGAGGCCGTGATCACCGGCACCGGCATGATCGGCCAGCACGTCGTCGGGCTGGCGGTGATGGATTTTCGTTTTCTCGGCGCGAGCATGGGATCGGTCGTCGGCGAGAAGATCACTCGCGTCATCGAGCGCTCCACGGCCGAGCGCATGGCGTGCATCATCGTCAGCGCGTCCGGCGGCGCGCGGATGTATGAGGGTATGTTGTCGCTGATGCAGATGGTGAAAACCTCCGCCGCCCTATCGCGACACGCGGCGGCCAGGCTGCCCTACCTGAGCGTGCTTACGCACCCGACCTATGCAGGCGTGATGGCCAGCTACGCCAGCCTCGGCGACATCATCCTGGCCGAGCCGGGGGCGATGATCGGTTTCGCAGGACCGCGCGTGATCAAGGACACGACGCAGTCGGAACTGCCGCGGGGTTTCCAAACGGCGGAGTTTCTCATGGACCACGGGTTGATTGACATGGTGGTTCCCCGAAAGCAACTCAAGCCGACACTGGTTCGGCTTTTGGATTACCTGATGCGGCCAGCCAATCCGGCGGCCTCGTGACGCATCTGCGCCGATTCCCCGCCGCCGTGGACCGCGTTACTTCAACAGCTTCTCGCGTTTGATTTCGCGCCGCACCAGATCGCCGAAGTCGGCCTGCGGCATGCCGTATTGGTCCACGGCGACTTCGGCGAGCATGCGGGCCAGGTCGCGCTGATTGACATCGAGGAGCGCTTTCACCAGCGATCGAAACGCGCGCTCGATGTTTCCCTGGACGATCGTCACCGATGTGTTCAGGCGCGGACGGCCCGCCGGGTCGCGGATGATGCACGATTGGTCCGGCGCGAGTTTGCGGTAGATGAATTCGAGCGCCGACCACGCCTGCGCGCGATTCGGCGCGAGCATGAGCGCCTGGAGCAACTCGACCGCCGCGTCTTCCAGTTTGCCCAAGTTGGCCAACGCCTCGCCGAGGCCTTCATGCACGACCGGCTCCCCGGGCGCGATGCGCAAGGCGTCAGTGAACGCCTGCTGGGCTTGCGGGTAGAGGCCGAGTTGAATGAAGACCGTGCCGAGGTGGAGGTAGATGAGATGGTTGCCGAGCACCAGTTTCAGGTCGCTGGCCCACACGCGCTGGCGCAGCCGCCGCAGACGGTCCTCGGAGGATTTCTTGTTGAAGGCGGCGGCCTTTTGCAGTCTCTCGGCGGCGGCCAGATAAACCCGGCGCGTTTCGGGACTCATCGCCTTGCCTTCGGCCCGTTCCTTCGCCAGCATCCGGTCGGCCTTGACGCCGAGGTAGTGGCCCAACTGCGCGTAGGCATCCTCATAGTCGGGCAGAATGATAATCGCCTTCTCAACCTCCGCGATGGACTCTTCGATGCGCGAGCCGTCCGGCGCGCTCTGGAACAGCGCCCAAGCCAGTTGCTTGTGGGCCTTGGCGCTGTCGGGGACCGCAATCGCCGCGCTGCGCCAGAGCGACAGGTCATTTTCCCATTCGGCATTGCGCATGTAGGTCTTCAATCCAAACGCCGTCGTCACGGCCACGATGGCCATCCCATAGAGAAACCATGCCGCCCGCCGCCGCACCGTCAGCCGGTGAACATAGGCCGCGTCGAGATGCTCGCTCAACAGCGTCGTCTCCGACACATCCACAAACGGCGGCATCTCCGCCTTCAACGCCCACCACGGCGACATGAGGGTTCGTGTCGCTACGTGGATGACCGCGCCGACCAACGCGCAGGCCGCGATGGCCGGCAGATACAGCCATTGCTCGGAAAAAATGTTGTTGTTGAGACTGAAAAGGCTCAACTCCGGCAACAACGCCAGCAGCAACAAGCCCGTCCAGAACGTCAGCGCGCGCAACCGGCGTCGCCACCACCACGCCAGAAACACGATGCCGAGGATGCCCGTCAATCCCAGCACGCTCCACCAGTCCGCCATGCTGTCCAGCGGCATCGCAATGACCGGGATTTCGTTGAACGAGTAGTCCGCCGACAAGGTCCTAGGAAACACCAGCAGGTAGAGTGACTTCATCACCAGCTTGGCGGCCGTCAGCACGCGCCCGATGAACCCGGCGTCCACCAGCGGATTGTCCAGAAAGCTCACCAGCTTCGGCTCCAGCCGCCGCAGCGCCAACTCGCGCAGGATCACGTAGATGATCAGCATCAGGAACATGCCGATGTAATTGCTGCGGAACTTGCGCAGCAGATTCTCCCCAAAATCGCGCCGCGGGCGGCCCGTGTAGCGCCGCCAGTCGAACAACCAGTCGAACAGCATCACCAGCGGCAGGAGGATGACGCCGGTCTCCTTGGCCAGCAACGCGCCGAAGAACAGTCCCCACAGCATCAATCGCAGCGGCCACATCCGGCCCGGACGGTTGGACCAGGCGATCTGGCCGAGATGCGCGAACAACCCCAACAGCACCAAGGTCGTCATCAGCAGGTCCGACCGCCCCATCACCGACGCCACCGCCTCCGTGCAGATCGGGTGACAGCCAAACAGCGCCCCTGCCGCAAACCCCGCGCGCGTGGAGCGAAACACCACCGTCACCAGATAAAACACCAGCAGCGTGTTCAGCGCGTGCAGCACCCAGTTCACCGTGTGATAGCCCACCGGGTTCAGGCCGTTGGCGAGAATGGTGTAGTTGAACAGGAACGACAGCGTCGTCAGCGGCCGATACAGGCCGTCGGCGGTGTTTAGCGGATAACCGAAGTTCTTGTTGAAAATGTCTTCGACATGCGCCAGATCGCGAATGCGCGGATCGGCCTCCAAGCTCACCCGCGCGTTCTGCACGAACTCGCCGCGGAAGACGTTCAGATAAGGCAGCAGCGTCACCAGCAACAGCAGGCCGATCAGTAACACATCATAACGCGCCGTCAGCCTCGGCAACCCCCAAGGCCGTCCCGGCAACGCGCCGGCTGTCAGGGCCAGCCGCGCCACCTCCATCGGCGTCGAGCCGGACTCCGGCGCCGGCGTCTCCAAAGGCGCCGCAGGCCGCGCGAGTTCCAACCGGCCCTCGGCGGTCTGCGGCGTTGGCGTGGGCGTTTCGGGCATGGAGCGGGTCAATCCTGTTCCTTGAAAAAGCTGCCGCCATCATTATAGGGAGCCACGCCCAGACTGCAACCATGGCGCTTGTGTTGACCGCCCTCACTGGCTTAGACTAGCCGCCGTTACTAATCCGTGTCCATCATGAATCTGTTGCGAGTTTTCTGTCTGTGCGTGGCCGTCGCCGCCAGCCTCAGTGGCTGCAGCACCGCTGACGTCAGCGACAAGAGCAAGTATGCCACCGTGCGCATCTTCTTGCAGCGGCCTCCGCAATTGCCGCCCGAACAACGCACCGAGTTGGTCATTCCCAACCCGCCGATGACCGTGACGGTCGGCCGGTTCGCCGAGCTGAGCGAGCACGACATGATCCAAGCCGAGGCCGTCAAGACCGGGTCGAGCAAGCTGCTCGTGCTCGAATTCGATGCCCACGGGCGGATGCTCATTGAGAACTTTACCACCGAGCGCCGGGGCGAATGCTACGTGCTGGTGATCAACAACGTTCCCGTGGCGGCGCCCGCCATCCGCCAGACCATTCGCGACGGCAAACTCGTGGTCGAGATGGACATGACGGATGAGGAACTCGACAGCGTCGCCAAACGCATCAACGCCGCCATCAAGCGATATCGCCAAAACGCCCTTCTCAAGTAGGCGGCGGAAACACCGGGCGGCCTCGGCCGCGGGCATCCCGTTGACACTTTTCATGCCTTGGTGGTATTGTCCGCGCGTTCCGTCAGGAAGGAAACGTTGTGACGATGGAATCGCTGCTGAATCGCAATGTGCTGGTTCTGAACCGGCTCTGGCAGGCCGTCAACATCTGCTCGGTCAGGCGGGCGTTGGCGTTGCTCTTCGCCGGTCACGCCGAGGTTGTGTGCGCGGAGAACGGCGCGTTCAGCACCTACGATTTTCGCGAGTGGCGGGACTTCTCCGAGCGGCATCCGCGCGACGATGAAAGCGTCCACACC
>JAOACV010000211.1 GCA_026417675.1 Verrucomicrobiia bacterium | reverse complement strand
GTCCTCAGGTTTGCTCACGAGGTCTGCGCGCACCGGATTCGCGAGAATGTAAAAACACATGCGTGCAAACGCACCCCGCGCACGCTCGCATGCCCGTAAAATATGGTCGTGCGCCTGGGTGCTGAAACCTGTACGGTTCAATCGCCGGTGCGAGCTGACGACGCAGGAACCGCATCTCCTTTAGCTGATCGGCGCAATTGCTCATCCCCATCCAGACAAGGTGCAGATGGTCCGGCATCAAGCAATAAGTTGGACAGTAGAGTTGCTCGCGGGCAGCGGCATGGAGCATCATCTCCCGAAACGCGGCGTGGAACGGCGCAGTCAGCCAGCCGCGTGAGCGTTCTTCCAGCGTAAGCGTCCAGAACACGACGGCTTGGCCTTGGTAACGGTCCGGAGAGAGCCGGGGCAGTTTGCCTTTGCGGGGAGGATTCATGACGTGCGTATGGCGTGACGGCAGGGGTGAGTCAAGCCGTTTGTAGCCGCCAAGGTAACGGGCGGATTGGGTCGTTCTCAACCGATTTTCCCCCTCCTTACGTCGGGGGCTACGGGCTTGGCTCACTCCAGCGGCAGGCGCACCGGCCGGCCGCCGTTGGCGATCGAGCGGTCTATGGCGATGCAGAGTTCGTGCGTGTGATACGCGTCGGCAACGTTGCAATGCGACTCGCGGTTCTTCAGGATGCACTCCAGGAAGTGCGCCATCTCGGCGTCGAACGGATGATGGCTCACGTCGGCGGAGTCGGGCAGGACGGTCGGGAACGTGGTCCAACTGGTCTGGCCGGGAAACAGCTTCTTCGACCACACGCGGTTGTTGCGGATGGTGCCCTCGGTGCCGGCAACGTCAATGTTGAACGTGTAGGCCATCTCGCAGTCGAGCAGGGTCGAGGTCTTGCCGATGAT
This sequence comes from Verrucomicrobiia bacterium, assembly GCA_026417675.1. GTDB lineage: Bacteria > Verrucomicrobiota > Verrucomicrobiia > CAIQCK01 > CAIQCK01 > JAOACV01. The sequence continues at coordinate 4,536 of JAOACV010000211.1, read as the reverse complement.
GCCGCTCCTGAACTTCACCATCGCCACGACGTTGGCCTCATACTCAAACAGGCCTTTCTGGTTATTGCCAACCGCCTCGACCTCGACGACCTCGTCGCCTGTGAGCCAGCGCAACGCGTCCAGGGCGTGGCAGCCGGCCAGCAGCATGGCGTTGCCGGCCGTCTTGCGCTTGCTGTGCAGGTCCCATGCGTGATGCGTCGGCTTGATGCCGTGCCAGTAGTCCGTCTCGATGAAAAAGACTTTGCCGATCGCGCCGCTGTCCACGAGCGACTTGATGGTCTGAACCGCCGGATTCCAACGCAGGACAAAACTGGTCAAACTCTTCACGCCCGCCTTGGCCACGGCGTCGCGCAGAACGCGGTTCTCTTCCATCGTCAGCGCCATCGGTTTTTCCACCAGCACGTGTTTGCCGGCCTGCGCCGCGGCGATGCCTTGCTGGGCGTGCAGGTGGCTGGGCGAGCAAACGTCCACCACATCCACGCACGGGTCCGCGAGCACCTCGTCGAAGTTGTCGCGGATGGCGCAGTCGAGGCCGAACTCCGCCGCCATTTGTTGCGCGCGCTCGCGGCGGATGTCGTTGACCGACACAATGCGCGCCTGGGGGTTCTTCAACCAACTGCGCGCGTGGGCGTGGGCCACCCAGCCCGCGCCGCTGATGGCGATTCCGACCTTTCCGTTTGTCATCGGGATTCTCCAGTGAGGTTCACGTGTTGGTTGATGCTCGGCGTTGCCTGCGGCGGGCGGCAGTCTAGCAACGCGCCGCAGCGCGTCAAGGGCCGTGCTCGTGAAGCATTCTCTTGCGGGCTTAGGTTCCCTCGGCGAGCGACCCGAAAGGAAGGCGCAGGACGATTGAATTGAGGCGGCGCGGGAATCACGGCTGGCGCGGCTGAAGCCCGGCGCGACAGCGTGACGGACGGGCTTCTCAGCCCTTGTAGTGGTTGAAAATGCTGGCCAAGAGCAGCAGTTCGGGATGAGCCGCCTGCAGCTTCGGCAACACGAGCCGGATGCGCGAGTGATACGCGGCGAGCTTCAGCGCCAGAGGGCGCAGGTTGTCCACTTTGTCCCAGTGGAGCTTCTTCAGGTCCAGCACGAGCCGGCTCCGGGTCCGGGCCAGCGAATCGCGAATGCGTTGGCCCAATCCTTCCGCGTCTGCCGCCGAAAGGGCGCCTTCGAGGCGCAACCACACCTGCTCTTTGGCGTGCTGCAACTCGACATGAATGCGAAGATTGGGGATCGAAACGCGGCGATGGATTTCCTCCCAGAGGTGCAAACGACTCCAGCCTTTGTCGGGCAACCGGTAGGTCATGCGCGTCAGGGACGGATGCTGGAAGAGGTTCAGCTTCAACGTCAACGCGGTCCACAGCGCGGCGCCGACGGCCGCGCCGGATTTGATCTGCTCGCTGAGATTGGGCCGTCCCAGCGCCGCGTGCATGCGCCGCTCCAAGTCGCCAATCCAGCGTCGCGTGGCGGCGTTGGCGCCGAGCAGCCTGCCGGCCAGTAACACGGGATAGGCGGCCCTCAGTTCCCGTGCGTAGTGCTCCGCCTTCTTGCGCAGCAGCGGGTTCGGGGAATCCTTCAGTCTCAGGCAGCCGAGCAACCGCGCTTCCAGGACGCGGTAGATGCTGGGGCCGAGCCGGCGATAGTCTTCCTCAAAACACCAGCGCTGGAGCGCCTCGATGGCCTCCGGGGAAAGCGTCGGATGCTTGATCATCGTCGAGAACCCGTCGCCCCGGCGGTAAAACAACTCCGGCTCCTTGACGTATTGCTCCCGCAACAGGTTGTCGCGGATGGCGCGCTCGTAAAACGGCGTGCCCGGCGCGGGACCGTAAATCAAGAACTGGGCGAGCGCCGGCTTGAGCTTCATCAGCCCGTCGAGTTCTTGCGCGACGACCTGCTGGTCCTGGTAATCGAACCCGACGATCATCGAAGCCAGCACCGTGATGCCGTGCTCGCGAAACTCCGTCAGGATTTCCTCGACCGGCCGTCCCTGCTGTTTGGCGTAGCCGGAGCGCGTCCCTTCGTAGCCGATCCAGAAACCGTCTATCCCCATCTCCAGGATTTCCTCGACGGTGTATTGGCTGATCGCCTTGACGCTGGCGAAGCAGAAGATCGAAAGCGTCCTGCCGCTCTGGATCACGCAGTCGCGGAACTCCATCGCCCGCTTCTTGTTGAGCAGAAAATCCTCGTCGAGGATCACGAACACCATCTTCGGGTCCATCTCCAGATAACGCTCCACCACCGCGAAGATGTCCCGGCCGGTCGGCAGCAGTTTGATGTGCCTGCGGCGGAAGAAGTGCGACGTGCAGCAGAAGTCGCAGCCGTTGGGACAGCCCAGCCCGGCGAAAATCATCCCCGTGGACGAGACTCGGCGCCCGAAGATTTTCAGCCCGCTAACGATCATCGGGTGTTTGTAGGGCATGGGCAGTTCCGGTTCGCCCAGCAACCGCCGCATGAACGCGACGCCTTCCTCGCGGCAGATGTAGTCCCCGTAGGGCTTGAGCACCTCGTCGCCGAGGATCGTGCCGTAGCCGCCGAGGATGATCTTGCTCTGCGGCGAGTATTTGCGGATCAACGCCACCGTCTCCTTCATCTTGTGCATCACGGCCATGATGAAGCTGACGCCGACGTAGTCGTAGCCCTTCTTCAGTTCGCGGATCAACTCGCGCTTGGACGGGTAGTGCAGCACCACCGCCGGCGCATCGAGGTTCTCGGCGATGTAATCGAGGGAGAACTGCACATGCACCGCGCGCGGGCTGAACAACCCCTGGGCGCGCGTCACCTGCCGGTAAAGCAGCTCGTAGCCGATGGACGGCGCATCGCCATGCTCCGGTCCCATCGGCCGGCAAACGCTGGTCAGTAAAACGGTCTTGCTCATGAGGCGGTTAAATCGGACGCTCGGACTAAAAAGAAAGACTGGTCAGGCTAACAGACCGCTCCCCTGGCCGTCAAACAATGCGCCGAAAAAAACATCGCGCGCCCGCGTCTCAAACCCGAACACCGTCCGACCGAAATGGCGGCTGGTTGCGACCTCACGACATCGCCAAAGCCACCGCGCCCATGACGCCGGCGTCGTAACCGAGCTGGGCGCGCTCGACGCGGAGCTTGGCGGCGGCGGCATCGAGACAGTAGCGCGGCAGCGCGCGACGCAAGGGATCGAGAAACAACGGTGGGGGCGCTTCGCTGAGGCCGCCGCCAATGATGATCAGCGCGGGATTCAGCAGTCCGACAGCGATGCCGAGGCCGTGGGCGAGGTCTTCAATCACGTCGCGAAGGACTCCCTGCGCGGCGGGGTCGCCTTTGCCGGCCAGCGCGAAGACCTCCTTGCCGTCAACCGGCCGGCCTAACGCTTCGCTGCCCCGCCGGCCGATGGCCGCGCCGGCGGCGCAGGCTTCCAGACAACCGCGTTTGCGACAGGTGCAAACCGGGCCGTCGCGGCGGACGATGATATGGCCGATCTCCCCGGCGAGGTTTTGCGCGCCGCGGACGAGTTGGCCGTTGGCGATGACTCCGCCGCCGATGCCGGTGCCGATGTTGACGTAGAGCAGCTCATCCACGCCGCGCCCGGCGCCGAAGCGCCATTCGCCGAGCGTGCCGGCGTTGGCGTCATTGTCCACGACCACGGGGACACCGAACCGCTTCTGCAACTCATCGCGCAGCGGCGTGTTTTCCCAGCCGGGGTTCTGATGGCTCAGCAGCGCGAGGCCCCGCGGGAAATCCACCGGCCCGCCAAAACCAACGCCGATGCGTCGCACGTAGCCGCCTTCCCTCTTCGCGCGCTCCTGCAACTCGGTGAGGATCTCACCGATCAACCTCAACCCGGCCGCCGCGCCGCCGAACCGGTCGCTCTGCCGGCGGGTCTTGTGCAGCGGTTTCCCGTCCGCCGTCGCGAGCGCGCCAGTCAGGTTGGTGTTGCCGACATCAATGCCGATGAGAGTTTCCATGCGACGCTGGAAGTTTGACCACAAGAAGGCGCGAGAGTCACAGAAATTCTTGCGCCTTCGGCATCCCGGAGCCCCCGCACTGGCTAGCGGCTTCTCAAACTTTCCAGCGTCACCTGGTTGGCCAGCGGCTCGCCGCGCTCGAAGGCCGTGAGGTTGCCGAGCGTGGTCTCGGCGATGGCCCGAAGGCCGTTCTCGGTCAAGAACGCCTGATGGCCGGTAATGATGACGTTGGGGAACGTCAGCAACCGCGTGAACACGTCGTCCTGAATGACGCGGCTGGAGAGGTCCTCGAAGAACAAGTCGGCCTCCTCCTCGTAAACGTCCAGGCCGAGATAGCCGATCTTGCCGCTCTTGAGCGCGGCGACCACCGCGCGCGTGTCAATCAGCGCGCCGCGACCGGTGTTGATGAGCATGACGCCCTGCTTCATCCGCGCGAGCGTCCTGGCGTTGATCAGGTGGCGGCTCTCCGGCGTCAGCGGGCAGTGCAGGGAAATGGCGTCTGCCTGCGGCCAGAGATCCGCCAGCGCGGTCGGATGCACGAACGAAGGCGGTTCGGCGACGTACGGGTCGAAGCCGAGCACGCGCATGCCGAGGG
>JAOACV010000210.1 GCA_026417675.1 Verrucomicrobiia bacterium | reverse complement strand
GCTACGGACCATCTCCGTTCGTGGCTGGCCGGGATGAAACTTTGCGCTGGACACAGCATTCTGTTATAGACCTGCGCACCGTTCAACCATGTCAAACTCGCTGAGAAAGCTGAGCCAACCGTTCTGCATCGCCGCCATCGGCGTGCTGCTCGCGCTGTATTGGTTCGGTTGGATCAAGAACCTTGGCCCGTTCGATGTGGCCGTGTTGATCACGTTGGCCGGCGGTTACAAGATCTTCGGCGAAGCGGTGTGGGGACTGTTGCACCGGCAGATTTCCAGCGACCTCGCCATTGCCATCGCCGCCTGCGCGGCGCTCTACATCGGCCAGTATTTCGCCGCCGCCGAAGTCATCTTCATCATGCTGGTCGGCGGCTACCTCGAAGAACTCGCCGTGGACCGCACCCGCGGCGCGATTGAGAAACTCGTCAAGCTCGTGCCGCGCACCGTGCGCGTCCGGCGCGATGGCGATGTCGTTGATGTGGCCGTGGATGCAATCCGCCCGGGCGACGCGGTGCTCGTGCGGCCCGGCGAGCGGATCGCGGTGGACGGCGAGGTCATCACCGGTGTGTCCGCGGTGGACCAGAGCACGATCACCGGCGAGAGTCTGCCCGTCAACAAGGCCGCGGGCGACAAGGTGTTCGCCGGGACGATCAACCAAGCCGGTTCGCTCGACATTCGAGTCACGGCTGTCGGCGCCGACTCGACGCTCGGCAAGATCATCCATCTCGTCGAGGAAGCGGAGGAGAAGAAAGCCGGTATCCACCAGCGCGCCGGCCAGTGGTCCGTGTGGTTCGTGCCGGCGGTCATCGCGCTGGCCCTCGCCACGTTCTATTTCTCCAGCGGCGAATTCAACGCGCGGCTCATCCGCGCCGTCAGCGTGCTCATCGTGGCCTGCCCGTGTGCGCTGGTGCTGGCGACGCCTACCGGCATCGCGGCCGGCATCGGGCGGCTGGCCCGCGCCGGCGTGCTCGTCAAAGGCGGCGTCCATCTCGAAAAGCTGGCCAAGACGCGCGCGGTGGTTTTCGACAAGACCGGCACGCTCACCGTCGGCAGGCCGCGTGTGGTCGAGGTGGCCGCCTTCGACGGCGACGACTGCGCGTTGCTGGCGCTGGCCGCGGCGGTGGAGTCGCACTCGGAGCATCCGCTGGCGCAAGTGATTGTCGCGGAGGCGCGACGGCGGGGTATTGCATGCGAGAAGGCCGACAAGTTTGAAGCCCTGCCGGGGATGGGCACAGTGGCGGAGATCAACGGCCAGAGCGTGGCCGTCGGCAACCGCCAACTGATGCAGCAGCGCGGCGCTTCGATTCCAGCCGGGGCCGAAGCGCGGATTGCGCGGCTGGAGGAAGCCGGCCACACGGTGGTGCTGGTGGCGCGCGACGGCACCGTGGCCGGCGCGGTGGCCGTCAGCGACACGCCGCGCGAGGAGGCGCGTGAAACGGTGGCGGCGTTGCGCGCGCACGGCATCGAAGCGGTCGTGATGCTCACGGGCGATCACGAACGCGTGGGCCGCGCGATGGCAGTCCGTTTGGACATCCGCGACGTGGGCGCGGGGTTGCTGCCGGCGGAGAAGGTCGAGCGCATTCGCGCGCTCCAACAGCGCGGTTTGACCACGCTGATGTGCGGCGACGGGATCAATGACGCGCCGGCGCTGGCGGCGGCCGATGTCGGCGTGGCGATGCACGGGCTGAGCACGGACATCACCATCGAGGCGGCCGACGTGGTGCTGATGCACGACGACCTGCGGAAGATTCCTTTCGCCATCGAGTTCTGCCGTCGCGTCGTCCGGACGATCCACCAGAACATCTGGTGGTTCGGCATCATCTTCAACGGCGCGGCGGTGTTCGCGGCTTCGCAAGCGTGGATCGGGCCGGTCGGCGCGGCGATCACGCATCAGATCGCGTCGCTCCTGGTTGTCTGCAATTCGCTGCGGCTGCTCTGGACCGGCGCGTGGGCGCGCAGAATCACCGGCGCGGTCGAGACGCAAACCCGCGCGCTGAGGGAAACCATCGGGAAACTCGTCTCGTATTGCCGCGCCCGTCCGCGCCCCGCGCGCAACACGGCGGCGGCGCTCGTTGTGGCAGGTTACATGGCGAGCGGCCTGACGGCGATCAACCCCGACGAGGTTGGCGTGCGACTGCATTTCGGCCGGCACGTCGCGACGCTCGGGCCGGGGCTGCACTATGTCTGGCCATGGCCGTGCGATCAGGTGCTGCGCGTTGACCCGGGTCGCGTCCAACGCGTGCAGATCGGCCTGCGCGCCGCTGAGACGCCGCCGCCGGCGCCTGCATGGTGGCGGTTTGGGGCGCGTCGGGCGCAGGCGGCGGTGTCCGCGTCGCTGGAGCCGTCAGCGTATGAATGGAACTACGAGCACAAAGGCGGGTTTCGGTTTGTGCCCGAGGAAGCCACGACGGTGACGGGCGACGAGAACTTCGTGGCGGTGACACTGGTCGTGCACTACGTGGTCAAGGACCCGGCCGCCTATCTGTTTGCGACGGCGGACCCGGCGGGATTGGTGAAGGCGATGGCCGAGGCAGCGTTGCGGGACGCGGTGGGGCGCGAACCAGGCGAGCACGTGTTGACCACGGAACGGGCGCCGATCGAGCGGCGCATCCGCGACTACCTCCAGCGGCGGCTCGACCGTTGCGGCGAAAAAGGCGCGGGCGTCACCGTGCAAGGCGTGTGGCTTCAGGAAGTGCATCCGCCGATCGAGCTGGTGGACGCCTACCGCGACGTGGCCAGCGCCATCGAGGAGAAAAGCCGTGTGGTCAACGAGGCGGAGGGTTACGCCAACGAACAGGTGCCGTTCGCTCGCGGCACGGCCACCAACCTTGTCGCGACCGCGGCTGCCTTGAAGGAAACCAAGCTCCGCGTGAGCGCGGGACAGGCGGAGCGATTTGCACGAACGGCCAAGGCGCTGGGAGCGCAGCGCCGCGCGCAGGCGGAACGGTTTTACCTGGAACTGATGGAAGAACTTCTGCCGAACCATCAGGTCTATATCGTGGACCGACGCGGTAAGAGCGCCCCCCAGATTTATTTGTTGAACGAGAAGCTGAAGGCGTTGCTGAGCCAGCCGGCGCTCCCCGCTCCCGTGCCGGCCGCGCAGCCGCCCCCGCTTCCGGAGGAATAGGATGAAACGAAAACTGAAACCCTTGTTGGGACTTGTCATCGTCGCGGCGGCGATCTGGATGTGTTTCTTCGCCGTGCGCGAGAACGAGAGCGTCATCGTCACGCTCTTCGGCAAGCCTGTCCGCCAGCTCGACGCCGCGGGCCTCGGCATCAAGTGGCCCTGGGAAGGCATCCTGCGCTTCGACAAGCGCGTGCGGCTCTACGACGCCACGCCATCGGAGTTCCTCACGCAGGACAAGAAGAACATCGTCGTGCAGAGCTTCGTCGCGTGGAGAATCGAAGACCCGGCGCGTTTCCTCGTCTCGGTGCGCGACGCCATCGGCGCGGAAACGCGACTGCGCGACGTGCTCTGGAGCGAGATCAGCTCCAAACTCGGCGTCACGCCGCTGGCGGCGCTGATGTCCACCACGCCCCGCGAGATGAAGCTCGACCTGCTCTCGAACGAGATCGCCCAAAAGTGCGCCGAGACCGCGCGGCAGCGTTACGGCATNGCCGTGGTGGACGTGAGAATCAAGCGGGTCGGCTTCCCCACGCAGAACCGGGACGCGGTGTTCGAACGGATGCGCGCCGAGCGCCAACGCGAGGCCAAGCAATACCGCGCGCAGGGCCAGGAGGAGGCGATGAAGATTCGAGCCGAGGCCGACAAGCAAAAGGCGGAAATCCTCGCTGACGCCAACCGCAAGGCTGAGACGCTCAAGGGCGAAGGCGACGCCAAGGCGATTGAAATCTACAACGCCGCCATCGCGCTCGACCCGTCGTTCTACAAGTTCCTGCGGACACTGGACGCGTATCGCAACACGTTGAAAGAGAACACGACGCTCGTGCTCGGCAGCGACAGCGACTTCCTGAAGCTGCTCACAGAAGGCGCGCAGACGCTCGGAGCGCGCGCCACGAAGGATGCCCCGTGAAGGTTCTGCGCTGGATATCTGCGCTGGCCGCGCTCGGCTGGCTGACCACGGCGGTCTTTATGGTCAAGACCGAAGAGCAGGGCGTGCTCGTTCGGTTCGGCAGGGTCGTGGACGACCGGGTGCGGCCGGGAATCCACGGAAAACTGCCGTGGCCATGCGACCGGGTGACGTCGCTGAAGGTCCGCGAAACCAAGCGGCTCGGCTTGGGCGTCGCGCTGGCGGGCCAAGTGACCGGCTGGACGCCCCCGCCCGCCGAGGTTGAGCTGCTCAGCGGCGACCGCAACATCGTCAACATCGAGCTGGTGGTCCAATACAACATCGCCAGCCCGCGCGATTATCTCTTCGGCAGCGTTGCGCCGGAGGATTTGCTCAAAGCGGGCGCCAAGAGCGCCTTGACTGATGTGGTGGCGCGGATGTCCGTTGACGAGGTTCTCTACGAGAAGCGCGTCGAGATTCAGCAGCGCGTGCAGGAGCGGCTGGCGAAACTGGCGAATGATTACCACACCGGCGTCAGCATCAACTCCGTCAACATCCAACGCGTGTATCCTCCGCCGGAGGTGGCTGCCGCGTTCAACGACGTCGTCAGCGCCAAGGCCGACCGGTTCCGGCTGGTGGAGGAGGCGATGGGTTATACCAACGACCTGATCCCCAAGGCGCAAGGCGAGGCGTATCGCATCGTGCGATTGGCCGAGGCGTATCGTGAGGAGAAGATCGCGCTGGCCAACGGCGCCTCCCAGCGCGTCCGCGACATCCACGCCAAATCCAAGGACAGGCCTCAGGAAACCCGCCATCGGCTCCTCTTGGAAACGCTGGAGGAATGTTTGAAGAAGGCCCGCAAGGTTATCGTGGACACCCGCGGCGGCCAAAGCCCCGCGGGCGTCAGCCTCTTCGGACCGCCGTAGGGTGCCGTTTGCTTCGCGAACTCGCGATAGCGGGCGAGGACCTGCGCGTCGGTGAGGCCGCGGTTGATGATCATGCGGCAGCGAGCGCGGGCGGTTTGGCCGGCCTTGAGATTGCGGCCGAAGAACGATTGGTAGAGCGACCTGTAGCCACCCGATTCGGGCGTTTGGGGATTCCACGGGCACGACATGGCGAAACAATCGTCCGGCGGCGACATGAACGCGGCGGTGATGCCGAGTTCACCGTCCCGACGATAGGCCAGCGGCGCGGCCATGAACGACCCGACGACCCACTCCACCGGACTGGGCGGGATTTTCCAGCGGCCGTCGCGGATCATCATCACGGCGTCGTCATCGCGCGGAAACATCACATAAGCGCCCTGCGAGGCTGGCGTGCGGTTGACCGGCGCGAACGCCGGTTGGCCCGACGCGTCCTTCGGCTTCACATACACCGACGCAAGGAAACGGTTGGTGAAGTAGTTCGACATGAACAACTCGAATCGGGGCATGTCGCG
>JAOACV010000020.1 GCA_026417675.1 Verrucomicrobiia bacterium | reverse complement strand
GGTCTATACCGATCACGACGGCCAGAGCACGCTTTCCATCGTCGAGGGCGACGTGGCGAAACAGAAGACCGTAAAAACCGGCTTGCGCGACGGCGATCTGGTGGAAGTCGAGGGCGAGGGCGTGAGCGAGGGCGCGACGGTGGTCACGCTCGGCTCCTACGCCCTGCCGAAGGAAACCAAGGTGCGCGTGATGAAAGCGGAGTAGTGGACGGTTGGAGTATTGGAACAATGAACGGCACGGAATCCACAGTCCACCACTCCGCGACTCCTTCACCCCATCACTTCGCCGATTCTCCCGTCGGCGCGTTTGCCATCCGGCACCGGCTGGCCATCGTGTTCATCACCATCGCGGTTTGTCTCGGCGGCGTGTATTGCGCGCTGCGGATGCCGTCGTCGGTGTTCCCGGAGACGGAGTTTCCGCGCTGCGTGGTGCTGATTGACAACGGCGTGATGCCCGCCGACGAGATGATGGCCACCATCACGCGGCCCATCGAGGAGGCGATGAAGGACATCCCCGGCGTGGTGCAGGTGCGCTCGGCAACGGGCCGCGGCAGCGCGGAGGTCAATGTCTTCTTCAACTGGCGTGTGAACATGGTCGAGAGCGAGCTTTACGTGCTCAATCGCGTCTCGCAACTCAAGGCCAGCCTGCCCGCAACGGCCAAGACGACCGTCTGGCGGCTGACGTTCAACGCCTTCCCCATCCTCGGCGTCAGCCTCACCAGCCCGAAACGCGACATCACGGAACTCTGGGAGGTGGCGCGCTACGACCTCAAGCCGCGTTTCCTGCGCATCCCCGGCGTGGCGCGCGTGGACCTCGTTGGCGGGCGCACGCCGGAGTATCACGTCATTGTGGACCCGTTGAAGCTCGCGGCGGCGAACCTCGCGCTGACCGACGTCACCGCCGCGCTGGAGAAGAACAATCTGGTGGCGCCCGCCGGCTTCCACATGGAGAACTACACGATCTACCTCGCGCTGGTGGACAGTCGCGTGAAAGGGCCGCGCGACATCGAGGAGTTCGTCGTGATGATGCGCGACAACCATCCTGTGCGCATCCGCGACTTCGCGCGCGTCGAGCGCGGACCGGAGCCGGTGTTCAACGTCGTCAACGCGCAGGGCCGCCGCGCGGTGCTGATGAACATCCGCGCGCAGCCGACCGGCAGCAGCATCCTGCAGATCGCCGACGACCTGAAACGGCAACTGGCCGAGCTGCGCCGCACGCTGCCGCCGGACATGGAGTTGTCCTTCTACTACGACCAGTCGTTGCTGGTGAAGGAGTCGGTCAGCAGCGTCTGGGAGAGCATCATCGTCGGCCTGATCTTCGCTGTCGTCATCCTCTACCTGTTCCTGAAGAACTGGGGCAGTGTGCTGACGGCCGTCGTGGTCATTCCCGTATGCGTGCTGGCGACCGTGGTCGCGATGCTGGCGGCAAGGCTGACGTTCAACCTGATGACCCTCGGCGGCATCGCGGCGGCAATCGGCCTGATCATTGACGACGCCATCGTGGTGGTGGAGGCCATCTATGCAAGGGTCGCGCACGGTGAATCGCGCTTGCAAGCCATCCGGTCCGGCATCGGAGAGATTCTGCATCCGCTCATTGGCTCGACGCTGACGCCGGTGGTGGTGTTTATCCCGCTGGCGTTCCTTGATGGGCTGCCGGGCGTGTTTTTTCGCTCGCTGGCGTTGACGATGGTGGTGGCGCTGCTCACATCGCTGGTGCTGGCGGTGACGCTCACCCCGGCCCTCGCGTCGTTTTTCCTGCGCGACCGCGCGCACTTGGAGCACGGGCACGCGCCTAAGAGCGAGGAAGGCGGCTTCCTGATGCGCCCGTTCGTGCGCGTGTTCGAAGCGGTGCTCCAGCGCGCGCTGCAGTGGCGCTGGGTGACGCTGCTGGCGTGTCTGGCCATCGGGTGGGGCGGCTGGGAGATTTACAACCACTTGCCCACCGGTTTCATGCCGGACATGGACGAGGGCGGGTTTGTGATTGACTGTCTGACGCCGTGGGGCACGAGCCTGGAGGAAACCGACCGCATGATGCAACAGGGCGAGGCCATCCTGCTGGCCACGCCGGAAGTCGAGGGTTATTCACGGCGCACGGGAGCGCGCCTGGCGCTGGCGGTGGCCGAGCCGAACAAGAGTGATTTTCTGGTGAAACTGCGCCCCGACCGCAAACGCAGCACTGAGGAGGTGAAACAGGAACTGCGCCGCAAGTTCAACGCGGCGCTGCCAGGCGGGGAATGGGAGTTCCCCGGCATCCTGGGCGATTTGATCGGCGACATGCTGTGGTCGCCCAAGCCGATAGAGATCAAGCTGTTCTCGACCGACACGGCGTGGCTCATGAAAAAAGCGCCGGAGGTCAAGGCAGCCATTGAGAAAGTCAAGGGAGTCGTGGACACCTTTGACGGACTGCGGATGACCGGCCCGACCATCAGCTTCCGCATCCGGGCGACGGACGCGCTGCGCCACGGTCTGACCAGCGACGACATCGCCGCCGCGATCAACACCGCCATGCTGGGCCGCACCGCGTCGTCGGTGCTCGAAGGCGACCGCATGGTGGAAATCCGCGTGGTGGCCGAGCCGCGCGGCCTCAACCGGCTCGATACCCTGCGCGAGCTGCCGCTGCGCACGCCGACCGGGGGGATCGTGAAACTTTCGCAGGTCGCCGACATCACCGAGGAAGGCGGTCAACTGGAAATGGCCCGCGAGGATCTGCGGCAACTGGTTGCTGTGACCGCCGCGCTGGAGAATCGAGACATGGGCAGCGGCATCGCTGAAATCAAACAAGTGTTGGCGGCCGACAAGACCATCCCGCCCGGTGTCATCGAGTTCGGCGGCCTGTTTCAACAACAGGAGGAAAGCTTCCGCAACCTGCTCGTCGTTCTCTTTCTCGGCACCGCGCTCGTGTTCACCGTCCTGCTGCTGGAGTTCCGCAGCTTCCGCGAGCCGGTCGCCATCGTGTTCGGCTCGCTGCTGGCGCTGACCGGGACGGTCGGCGCGCTGGCGCTGACGGGCACCACGCTGAACATCGTGAGTTTCCTCGGCGCGATCATCGGGGTGGGCATCGTCGCCAAGAATGGCATCCTGATGCTCGACCTCGTGGGCCATCATCTGGCCGAGGGCGCGAGCCTGGAGGATGCGCTGGTGCGTTCGGCCCACCGGCGGCTGCGCCCGATCCTGATGACCTCGCTGACCACCGTGCTGGCGATGGTGCCGCTGGCGTGGGGCATCGGCCACGGCGCAGACATGTTGCGCCCGCTAGCCATCGGCATCATCGGCGCGCTGTGCATTTCGATGCTATTCTCGCTGATCGCCACGCCCATCGTGTATTGTCTGATCATGCGACTGCGCGAGAAACCAGCGGTTCAGAAACTCGCGCCACATGAGTAAAGGCGGGGCGGTGTTTTTGATGATCTCTCCTGCCACGATCACGCTGGCGCAGGGCACAGGTGGAGCGCGTTCTCCGAACGCGCTATAACGCCGGCGCGACGAGACGACAAGCGCGTTCTCTGAACGCGCTATAACCCGGGCATAACGAGACAACAAGCGCGTTCTCCGAACGCGCTATGACGCTGGCGTGATGGGACGACAAGCGCGTTCGGAGAACGCGCTCCACCGAGGGCGCAGCCATGCGGGTGTTGACGGGAGCGGGGAAATGAAGTAGGGGGCCGCGGCATGAAAGACATCTTCTGGTTTGTTCTCGCCGCCGTGCTGGAAATCGCCGGGTGTTTCGCCTTCTGGCAATGGGCGCGGCAGGAGCGCTCCGCGTGGTGGCTGTTGCCGGGACTGGCGCTGCTGGCGGCGTTTGCCTGGGCGCTGACGCGGGTGGACGTGGCTCACGCGGGCCGGGCCTACGCCATTTACGGCGGCATTTACATCGCGGCGTCGCTGCTGTGGCTCTGGGCGGTGGAAGGCCGGCGTCCGGACGGCTGGGATTTGGGAGGCGCGGCCATTTGCATCGCGGGCGCGCTGGTGATCTTGTATGCGCCGAGAAACTGAGTCGCATGAACGGCGCATGAGCACTCAACGTCATCTACGGCGCGGGTCTGGCCATCGGGGTGGTGATGCTGGTTTTGGCGGCGACGGGTTTGCTGGAATGGCTCGCGCGGGTCGTCCCCAAATGCGTCGTGCGCGGCATCCAGTTCGGCTTGGGCGTGCAACTGGTCTTGCTGGCGCTCAGGGATTACGTGCGCGCCGACGGCGGCTGGGGCTGCGCGCTGGCGGGCGTGGCATTCGTGGTCGCGCTGGCACTGGCCGGACTGTTCCTGAGCGGCGGCTTCGAGCAGTTCAGCCACCTCTTTCCACGGCCGATGCTGGGCGTGCTGCTGGTGTTTGAGGGCTGGACGCTGTTGACACTGCTGCGGGACACCGTGTCGGCGAAGAGCGAGTTCATGATTGCGCTGCTGGTCGGCCTGACGGCCGGCGGCCTGCCGTATGGCTACGTGGTTGGCCTGCTGGTCGGCACGGCCCTCTATTACCTCGCCCGCGGCGGAACGTTGAGGCTGGGGCATGACTGAGACTGGCAATCGTCGCTTCTCCCGGCGCAAACGCACGGCGCTCGGCGTCGCGCGGCGCTCGCATGAAGCTGATTGGAATCAATCCAGCCGCGAGCGTCTATGAGGGTTCAGGCGCGAACAGAAACAATCTTTCCGTTGAAAGTGATCGTCTCGTCGTATTCCTCGGCATCGAAAACTCCGCCGTGAACATCGAACAACCGGGGGGCTCCCTCGATGACCAGCTTTGCTTCCGCCTGTCCCTGCCTGTGGCGAATCAGAAACAGACAAGCATTATCAGCAGCATCTTGTGCGTCCTCCACATCTTGAATAGCCACCATGACCCACTGCCGAGGTTTACAGGCATCAAGGCCCGGACGCCACTTGCAGATGACGGTGTAGATATTCTTCGCTGACATATCTCGAGAGATACACCTGGCCAGGTTTGTTGGAGAGCGCAAGCACTTTCGATCTTCGCAACCCGACCTCATTCTGGCATTCTGTCGGCATGGCGAAAGCACCGGCAGTCAAGTGGACGCGCGAGCATTTTCTCATCGCGCTGAACCTTTATTGCAAGCTGCCGTTTGGAAAGCTGCACAAGGGAAACCCCATCATCATCGAGGTCGCGCAGAAAATGGGCCGGACGCCGGATAGTTTGGCGATGAAGCTTTGCAACTTCGCGGCGCTCGATCCTGTGCAGCAGGCGCGCGGGATTCGCGGGTTGCCGGGCGCGACAAAGCAGGACCGGCAGATGTGGAACGAGTTCCATTCAAATCTCTCCGTGCTCGGGACGGAGAGCGAGGAATTGCTTCACGAGTTGTTCACGGAGGACCAAACGCGGGAATTGGACTTTCTATCGCGCGACAGCGTGCATCTCGTCGCTCCGAGCGGGCCGACAGAAACACAGGCGACCGTGAAAGTCCGACGCGGCCAGCAGTTCTTCCGACAGGCGGTTCTTGCGGCTTACGATGTTCGCTGTTGCATCAGCGCCATCAATGTCCCGCGCCTGCTTGTTGCGAGCCACATTAAGCCATGGGGCAAGTTTCCTGCTGAGCGGCTCAATTTGCGCAACGGCCTTTGCCTTTCAGCTCTACATGACGCGGCGTTTGACGCCGGACTCATCACGCTTGACGACAAACTGAATGTGGTTCTAAGCAAGCGGCTGCGGAGCTTCTTCCCACAACCGGCGCTGGAGCAGAACTTCGTCCCGTTCGAAGGCAAGCCAATACGCTTGCCTTCGAAGCTGGCCCAACCGGACCAAGATTTCCTTCGCTACCACCGGGACGAAGTCTTTCAGGGCTGACCGGGAGCGGCAAATCGTAGGCCCATCGGCACGGCATCTTTGGTCGGTGAAGCCCTGTCGCGGCATGGCAGGTGTTTGACATTTTCCAACACGAAGGCATCAGCAGGGCGGTGAATCCTGCCTGCTCGAAATGGTAGTCGCCAATGAGGGCGTTGGTAATTCCGCGTTCGCGCATCGTGGCGAAGCCGGCGCAATCTGTCAGCGTCCACTGCTTGGCGCTATTCACACAGCTCGACGCGCACAAGCGTGCCCGGCGGCTAGCGAACCTCCGGCGGCAACAGTATTTTGCCAGCTTCGGCTACGGTTCTGCTGGCCATCGCTCAACTTTTCCCCCGCCACGACCGGGCGGTCGTTCGGGTCGCCGATTCTGATGTTGCGGCGCAGGAAGGTGGGGTAGTCGAGGTCTTCGCCGTGGTAGATGGTTGGCTCGACTTTGTCGAACCGGCCTTTGATGTTCACTTCCAAGCCGAGGCTGGGCTGAATCGCCCGCAAGGACTTGGGTTTCGCGGATTTGACGGGAGGCTGGGAGCCGGCCAGTGGCAGAGTCGCGTTCTTTTCAACCGTGGGCGCGGCGGCGAGGTCGCGCTCGGAGGGGAGGGGATTGGTGACGGCGGAACCGTTGCCGGTCTTGCCGCGCGAGGCGATCACGAGCAGCAAGAGTCGGTCCTTGAAGTCTTCGTCTATCGCCGTGCCCATGAAAATATGCGGGTTGCGGTCGGCCTTCCGGCGGACGGTGGAGACAGCGCTCTGGATGTCGGCCAGCGTCAGGTCGGGACCGCCAACGAGGCTGACGAGGATGGTGTCGGCCTCGGCGAGAATCTGGCCGGTGCCAAGCAACGGACTCTTGAGCGCGGCGTCGGCGGCAATGGCGGCACGCTCGTCCCCCTGGCCTTCGCCGATCCCAAAAACCGTTTCGTCGTGCCGGTCTTCGAGGGCGCGGCGCAGGTCGTTGAAGTCGAGGTTGATGAGGCCCGGCTTGGTCAACATGCGCCAGATGGAGCGCACGCCCTCGGCGAGGAGATCATCAGCCATGCGGAACGCGTCGAGCACTGTGGCGCGTTCGCCGGCCATTTGGAAGAGTTGGTCGTTGGGAACGCAGACGACGGCGTCGGTCTCGCGTTTCAGCTCCGCCAGCGCGGCGCGGGCCTGTTCGTTGCGGCGGTCGCCCTCGAATTCAAACGGCAGGGTCACGAAGGCGAGCGTCAGCGCGCCCGCGTCGCGCGCAAGCTTGGCGATGAACGGGCTGGCGCCACCGCCCGTGCCGCCGCCGAGACCCGCGGCGATGAAAACCAGGTCGCTGCCCTTGAGCAGTTCGGCGAGCCGGTCGCGGTCCTCCTGCGCGGCCTTCAGGCCGATGGCGGGGTCGCCGCCCGCGCCGAGACCGAAGGTGGTCTTGATGCCGAGTTGGAATTTCTCGCTGACCAGACAACTGGAGAGCGCGTGGGAGTCGGTGTTGATGGCGACCAGATGCGGGCCGTTGGTCTCATCGGGCCGCAAGCGGTCGGCGAGGCGGTCCGCGGCGTTGCAGCCGGCGCCGCCGACGCCGAGCACCAGGATGCGCACGCGCTTTTCCCGGACGCTCATCGCATTTTCCTGCACGGTTGAATCGGTCGGGTTCATGGTCAACTCCGTTTCGATAGGTTCAAGGAGAGGCGGCTTGTGCTGTCCTGCGTCGGCGCAGTGAAAGCGCCGCTCCTTGTTTCATGTTGGTCGTGCGATGTTTCGTAGCATCTCCCAGAGACTTTGGCGCTTTGGCAACGGGCCGAGACGCTTGACGCCCTCCAGCATGATGCCGATGGGCGCGGCGTATTCGGGACGCTGCAACGGCGTGGTCAGTCCCATCACGGTTTGAGCGGTGCCGATCTGGACGGGGAGGCCGAAAATCTCCGCGGCGAGTTCCTTGATGCCGCGGATGTGGGCGCAGCCTCCGGTCAGGAAGACGCCCGCGCCGATAAACGCGCCCCAGCCGGAATCGTCCAGCTCCTGTTTGACCAGTTGCAGCGTTTCCTCGACGCGCAGGCGCATAATCGTGCAAAGCTGGTCCTGGAACACGACGGAGGTGCCGATGCGCAATTCGCCCGATGGCGCGATGGCGCGGCCCTTCATGGACTCGTCGAGCTGCACGCTGCCGTGCTCGACCTTGAGCCGCTCGGCGCGGCTGAGCGGCAGTTTGAGGCCGATGGCGATGTCGTTGGCGATATGGTCGCCGCCGACGGCGATGACGCCGCTGTGACGGACGGCCCCGCGGACATGGACGGTGAAGTTGGTGGTGCCGCCGCCCATGTCAATGACCATCGCGCCGAGCTGCGTCTGCTCCTCGGTGAGCACCGCCAGCGAGGCGGCGTAGCCGTTGAAGACCATGCTGTTGACGATCAACGGCGGCACGGACTGGACGCACTTGACGATGTTTTGCGCGCGGCTCTCGACGCCGTGGATGACGTGGACGTCGGCCTGCAACCGCATGGCGCGCATGCCCTGCGGCTTCTGCACGCCGTCTTGGCCGTCCACGTTGTAATCGTGGCAGAGGGTGTGAATCTCGAAGTTCTCCAACGGCACGTTGACGGCCATCGCGTTCCTGATCACGGCGTCCACGTCGGCGTCGGTGATCTCGCCGTTCTCGCCCATCACGGGCACCATGCCGCGGCTGTTGAAGCTGCGCACATGCGAGCCGCTGACGCCGGCGAACACGGTGCGGATCTCGACGCCGGCGGATTCCTCGGCGGCCTGCACGGATTGATGGACGCACTGGATGGCGGTGTCGAGGTCCACCACCTCGGCCTTGCGGATGCCGCGCGAGGGGCATTCGCCGACGCCGATGACGGCCACGGCGTTGTCATCGCGTTGTTCGCCGATGACGGTGCAGACTTTCGAGGTGCCGACTTCCAAACCGACGACGATGCGCGAGCGACTCATGATCATCTTCCTCCATGTGTGGCGCGGGCGATGCCCGGCAGAACGCCGGCCGGCGCGGCGGCCGCGGCCGGCTGAAACAGCTCCTGTTGTGTGAAAAACGTCACCGGCACGTCCGTGCCGACGGACAGGTCGCAGGTCTTGACGACCAGATTGCGTTGTTTGGCGTGTTGCAGGATGTATTTCATCCGGCGTAACTGGGTGGTGAAATCCGTCGGCGAGAACGTGAACCGCCCGCCCCGCGCGGTGCACAGGACCACACAGTCGTCGCGGGAGAGGTCCACCCAGTCGTAGTCCGCATAGGGCACGATGCCGTTGGCCTCGCCAAGGTGGACCAGGTCGAGGGCGCGCTGAACCTGCTCGTTGCGCAGGCGCTGGCCGGGCCGGATGTCGGGCGCGTTGACGTTGCGCAAGAGCGGCAGTCTTTTCTCCGGCCTTCTGAACAAGTCCACCGGTCGCATCACGACGCCCTCGTTGTCTATGAGGTAGCTCACCGACGGCACGGCTTCGCGCCGGGCGGCCCCCTGCTGCGGGCGCGTGTAGAACATCGCGATCGGGACGCGCTCGGAGACGATGATCCGCAGCTTGTTGGGCATCTGGCGCAGGATTTCCGCCTTGCGAATCACGGGATGCGTTTCCAGCGCGTCGCGAATCGCCGCCAGGTCGAGCGTGAAGATGTTCTGGCCTTCATGCACGCCCGCCAACTGGATGATCTGCTCGCGGGCGAGCCGTCCGTCGGTCTCGACCTCGATGGACGCGACGTTGTAACGCGGGTTTTTCTCAAAAAACTCCCTCGTGAAATAGGTGAAGGCGTGGAACGCCAGCATGCCCGCAAGAAGGACCGCGAGCATGGCGATCGCAATGCGAACACCCTGGTTGAACCGCGCCGTGACGCGCTGTTTGTAGGGCAGCTTGATCTGCATCTTGTAGCTGCGCCGCACGCGGCGGTTTTCACCCGATTTATTGAACCATCGCCTGAACATGGGGTCTCCTTTCCAGTGCCATCTGCACCATGCGCGAGCACAGTTGCTCGAAAGCGATGCCGGCCGCCGCCGCGGCTTTCGGCAACAGGCTCATCGCCGTCATGCCCGGCAGCGTGTTGATCTCCAGCACAAACGGCTGGCCGCGCCGGCTCAAGCGCAGGTCCACGCGCGCGTAATCGCGACAGCCGGCCGCGTGGAACGCCGCCAGCGCCACCCGCTGCGTCTCCAGCGTCGTCGCGCGCGGCAGCGGCGCCGGCACGAGATACTCCGTCGCGCCCTGGGTGTATTTGTTGCGGTAGTCGTAGAAGCCGCGCCGGGGCCGGATCTCCACCACGGGCAGCGCGCGACCGTCGAAGATGCCGACGGTCAGCTCGCGACCGTCCACGAACGGCTCCACAACGGCGCGGTCGCCGTGCCGAAACGCCGTCTTCAACGCTCGCGCCACCGCCGCGCCGCTGTTGCGGCGGACGATCGTGACGCCGACGCTCGATCCCTGGCAGGCCGGCTTCACCACGAGTGGCGGCCGCAACGTCAACGCCGAGGGTCGCGCGCCGGCGCTGCGCGCGACCACCTCGTAGGCGGGCGTGGGCACGCCGGCGGCGACGAAAATCTGTTTGCTGCGGACTTTGTCGAAACAATCGTGGCTCGCCCGGACTCCGCAGCCGGTGTAGGCGACGCCCCGCGCCTCCAGCAGCCGTTGCACCGCGCCGTCCTCGCCGAAGGTGCCGTGCAGCGCCAGAAACGCGACCGCCGTGCCGGGGCGCAACCGGAAGCGCGGGCCGCGGACGTCCACCTCATACACGTCCCAACCCGCGCGCCGCAGCGCCGCCGCGCACGCTGCGCCGGAGCGCAGCGACACCTCGCGCTCGACGCTCGGTCCGCCTTTCAGGACGGCTATCAGTTCTTTCGACATGTGGTCAGCGGCGACCCGTCAGTCGCCCAGAATCATCACTTCGGTTTCCAGTTCGATCCCGCGCTCTTCGCGGGCGCGCCTCTTTACAAACTCGATCAGTTGCAGCACGTCCGCGGCGGTAGCGCCGCCGTCGTTGACGATGAAATTGCCGTGGACCTCGCTGATGCGGGCCTTGCCGATCATCTTGCCTTTGAGTCCGAGTTCATCAATCAGCTTGCCGGCGGGAATCTCCTTCGGGTTCTTGAACACGCAGCCCGCCGACGACTCGCGCGGCTGGGTGCTCCAGCGTTTCTGCTGGAACGCCTTCAGGCGGTTCTCAATCGTCTCGCGCGAGGCCGGGACGCCCTTGAAGACCGCGCCGAGGGCGATGTGGTCGCGGAACAGCGGACAGCCGCGATACTCGTAGTGAATCTCGCCTGCGGGCCGCTCGAACACGCGCCCGCAGTAATCCATAAACCGCACGCGCTCGACGACCTCGAACGTCCACTGGCCCATCGCCCCGGCGTTCATCCGCAGCGCGCCGCCGACGGAGCCGGGAATGCCTTCCATGAACTCCAGGCCGGCCAGGCTGGCTTGTCTGGCCGCCATGACGACATCGTGCAACTTCGCGCCCGCGCCGGCGAAAATCCGCTCCCCGCGGACCTCGACGGCGCGGAACGACGCATGCGCCAGCCGGATGACGACGCCTTTGACGCCGCTATCGCGCACCAGCAGGTTCGAGCCGCGGCCAATGACGAAAAACGGCACGCGGTTGGCGCCGCAGTAGGCCAGCAGTTTCGCCAGGTCATCCTCGCCGGACGGCTCGCACCAGAACTGCGCGTTGCCGCCGACCTGGAAGGTGGTCTTTTTCGCCATCGGCTCGTTGCGCAACAACACCGTTTCCGGCGCGAGTTGCGCCCGCAGGTCGTTGAAAATGTCGTCCTCGGTTTTCGCCGATTGATGGGCCTGCGCGCCCACCTGGCCGGCGCGGACGCGGCGCGCGACCTCATCAGCGACCTTGTAGATGTCGCCCGCGCCGAGGATGGCGATGAGGTCGCCCGGCTGCGCGGCGGCCAGCAGGCGGTCGGCGACGCGGTCGAGGTCCTTCTCGAACTCCACGTCGGGATGACCCGCGGCCTTGACCGCCTCGTAGATGGTCAGCCCGCTGACACCCGCGATGGCCGGCTCGCTGGCGGCATACACGTCGGTCAGCACGAGCTTGTCCGCTCCGGCGAACGCCGCGCCAAACTGCCGGCCGAGAAACTTCGTGCGCGTGTAGCGGTGCGGTTGGAACGCCGCGATGATGCGCCGCGGACCCAGCCCGCGCAGCGCCTCCAGCGTGGCGCGCAATTCGGTGGGATGGTGCGCGTAATCGTCCACGACGAGGTAATCGCCGCTTTCGAACTTCACTTCCATGCGCCGTTCCGCGCCGCGATACGTGGCCAGCGCGGCGGCGATCTCGTCGAACTTCAGGCCGAGGGTCATGCAGACGGCGATGGCCGCGGCGGCGTTGGAAGCGTTATGCGCGCCTGGCAGGCGCAGCTTCACCTCGCCGAGTGTCGCGCCGGCGTGGCGGACCGTGAACCGCGACCCGTCGGGCGTGTGACGGTGGTCGGCGACGCGGTAGCGCGCGCCCTCGGCGAAACCGAAAGAGACGCCGCGCGGATGACGCTCGCAAAGTTTCGCGGTGTTGGGGTCGTCGGCGCAGAAGAAGACCCTGCCGCGGGTGTTCTCGACAAAGCCGGCGAAGGCGTCAAGGATGCCCTGGAGGTCGCGGTAGTAGTCGAGGTGTTCCTCCTCGATGTTGAGCACGACGCTGTGGGTCGGGGCGTATTCGACCAGCGTGCCGTCACTCTCATCGCACTCCGCGACGAAGAACTCGCCCGCGCCATCCGCCGCGTTGCCGCCGAGCGAAGGAATGTGGCCGCCGATGCAAAACGATGGGTTGCGGCCGCAGGCCTTGAGCACGTGGGCGATCATCGCGCTGGTGGTGGTCTTGCCGTGAATGCCTGCGACGCAGATGGAGGCGGGAGGGCGTTTGCCGGACAGGAAGGGGCTTTCCATCAGCGCCGCCAGCAGCCGCGCGCGGCGGATGATCGGCACGCCGGCGGCCTCGGCGGCGCGAAGCTCTGCCTCCCGGCGGGCAAGGTCCGCACCTGTCTCTTAT
>JAOACV010000209.1 GCA_026417675.1 Verrucomicrobiia bacterium | reverse complement strand
GACAGAAGCTCTTCACATACAACACCGGCGCGCCAGCGCTTGGCGCGCGGCCGTTCGTCGCTGAGCCATTCATGCGGCGAACGTGCGCGACCCGTCCGCAAAATGCAAGTGACGGCTGTTCCGACCCGTCACGAGGTCTCATTAAGACGCCTCTATTGCGCGAAGCGGGGTTGGCAGCGGCAGGGCAAGTTGGGTAAGCTGCGGCCATGCGTGTGTTTCTACGATTGCTGTTGGGCTTGGCGATGGTCGCCGCGGTCATCGGCGCGGCGTGGGCTCTGCGCGGTTGGATGGGGGAAGGTTGGTCGCAGAAGTCGTCCGGGGCTTCGATGGAGCCAGCGACTACGCCGCTCTGCCCTACGCTTCCCGGCACAAACACAGCCGGTGAAATGCCGGTTTTGGCGAATGCGCCCCAGCGGGTCCCTCCAAGTTGTCTGGACCTGGTTGTGCTTCGCAGCGAAGTCAGCGCGACTGGAACATCGGCGCTGGTCAAGGTTCGCGTGCGCGTCCGCAACATCGGCCGGACGCCGGTGCCTGTGGGCCGCGGGACGTTCTGGCTGCTCGCTGGCGGCTCGCCTCACTTCGATCTCACACAACGAGAGCCGACGGAACCGACGATGCTGGAGCCGGCTCAGGCAGCAATGGAGTTCGCGCCAGTGTTCATCGTGTCGCCCTACGCGCTGCTCGGATCACTGACGTTGCTGGCGGGGCCGGCCACCACCAACTTGGAGGACATTCCGAAGCTGCCGACGGACCCAATTCAGGTGTTGGTGAAGGANCAGGGCAAGCCGAAAGGCCCGTTTCTGGACCGCGAGTGGAAGGTTTACACCGGCACGCGCTGGCAGTGAAACCAACAGACGGTGCGAACCCGCGGTGAATCGCGCGCACGCGCTGAGGCGGTGCGATGAGCCGTGACGAATTTTCGTTGCACAACGCCTGGCGGGGAAACTAGGCTGCCGCATGTGAGCGACTGGCCCTTCAACAGCAAGAACCATCAACGAGAAAGGACTGAAACATGGGCGGTTTCTTTGGCGTTGTATCGAAAACGGATTGCGTCGAGGACCTCTTTTACGGCACTGACTATCATTCCCATCTGGGCACGCACCGCGGTGGACTCGCGGTGCGCCACCCGGACGGCTTCACCCGTTTCATTCACGACATCACCAACGCGCAGTTCCGCTCCAAGTTCGAGAACGACATCAAGAAACTCTCAGGCCGCAGCGGCATCGGTGTCATAAGCGACACGGAGGACCAGCCGCTGTTGATCGGGTCGCACCTCGGCAACTATGCGATCGTGACCGTCGGCCGCATCGCCAACGCCGCCGAGTTGGTCAGGAAAGTGTTCGGCCTGCGCGCGGCGCATTTCTCGGAGATGGGCCGCAATGAGATCAACCCCACAGAGCTTGTCGCCATCCTGATCAACCAGGGCGCGACTTTTGTCGAAGGCATCGAGATCGCGCAGAAGGCGATCGAGGGATCTTGTTCGATCCTGCTGTTGACGGACAAGGGCGTGTATGCAGCGCGTGACCGACTGGGGCGCACGCCGATCATTGTGGGTCAGAAGCCCGGCTCCTACGCGGTGACCTTTGAGACCAGCGCGTTTCCCAATCTCGGCTACGAGCCGGTGCGCGACCTCGGCCCCGGTGAAGTCGTCCTATTGACGCCCGATAGCGTCGAGCAAATGGCGATGCCCGGCTCACGCTGCCAGATCTGCTCGTTCCTCTGGGTTTACTATGGCTATCCCGCGTCGAGCTACGAAGGCGTCAACGTCGAGGCCTGCCGCAACCGCTGCGGCGCGGCGCTGGCCAGGCGCGACGATACGGAGGTGGACGTCGTCGCGGGCATTCCGGACTCCGGAACCGGGCACGCCATCGGCTACGCGGCAGCGAAGGGCCTTCCCTATCGCCGGCCGTTTGTGAAATACACGCCGACCTGGCCGCGCAGTTTCATGCCGCAGGAACAGCAGATTCGGGATCTGGTCGCCCGCATGAAACTGATTCCGATCAAGGAACTGATCCAAGGCCAACGTCTGCTTTTTTGCGAAGACTCCATCGTGCGCGGCACGCAACTCCAAGACACCATCCAGCGCCTCTACAACTACGGCGCGAAAGAAATCCACATGCGCCCCGCCTGCCCGCCGCTGATCCACGGATGCAAGTTCCTGAACTTCTCGCGGTCCAAGTCCGAACTTGCCCTCGCCGGACGGCGCGCGATCAAGGAAATCGAAGGCCACGAAAACCCGCCGTCGTCGGAGTATGCCAACCCGGTCTCCGACAAATACCGGGCCATGGTCGAGCGCATTCGCCAGCGGCTCGGGCTGACCACGCTGAAGTATCAGCACTTGGATGACCTCGTAGCTGCCATTGGCCTGCCCAAGGAGCGCGTTTGCACCTACTGCTGGGACGGCGCGGAATGAGCGCCGCCGCGTGACGTGCCGGTCGTGGAGTTGTGCGTGAGGGTAGCGAAGTTGCCAAATCCCAAGTTCCAATCTCGCAGGGAACATCAACCGCTCCGTGCGTATCGCTCCCGCGTTGATGGAACCGTCTGGCGCGTTGAAGTTGCGTGTCTGGGATTTGGAGATTCCAAGTCTTCGGCCTCAGCCGGAGTTGGAAGGTTCTACTTTTCCGCCCGAACGTTGTAAGCGAACAGGTCGTCCAGATGCCGCACGTAAAGTCGGCCGCCGCAGACGACCGGATGGGTGAGCGCGGGTTCCCTGTCGTTCTTGGGCGGGCGGAAGCGGCTGATGATCGTCGCGGCCTGCGGCGTGGGTTTCACCAGCATCATCTCGCCGTCGTTGCTGTAACAATACAGCAGGCCCTCCGCGTAGGTCAGCGAGGTCTTGCCAATGTCTTTGGCCGAATACATCACCTCGCCGGTGGCGAATCTCACGCAATGCAGGCCCTTGTTATACAGCCGACAGCCGCTGCCGTAGAGATAGCCGTCGAGCAGGATCACGCCGCCGTGGCAGTTGTCGAGCCGTGTGCCAAACCAAAGTTCCTCCGTCTTGCGATTGTCGGGGCTGATTCTGAACACGCGTCCGCCGGCCTTGTGCCCGCTGCTGACGAACACGCAACCATCGTGATAGATCGGTGAGGTCACGTTCTGGTCGCACGTGCTACGGTGCTCGTGGAGCCACAACAACTTGCCGCTCTGCACGTCCACGCCGAACACCGTGCCATGAGCCAGCGTGATGAGTTGGCGCACGCCGCCGTGCTCGACCACAATCGGCGAACAGTAGGCCGCCCGGTCGGGAATCTCCGTGTTGGCCCAGATCGTGTCGCCCGTCTTCTTGTTCAGCGCCACCACACGCCCTTTCGCGCCGCCCGGCACACACAGCACCTTGTCGCCGTCCACGATCAGGTTTTCGGCGAATCCCCACAGTCCATGCATCGCCTCGAACTTCGACTTGATGTCCACGTTCCAAAGCTGCCGGCCGGTCGTCGCGTCGAACGCGGAGAGGCTGCCGTGCGGGCCGAGGTGGTAGAGCAGGCCGTCGCTGTAAGTCGGCGTTGTGCGCGAACCGGGCTGCGCGCCGCGCCACGCCTTGCCGTGGGGTGCTTTCCACTTCAGTTTGCCATCAAGGTCAAGTGCCAGCAGCATCTCCACGTCGTCGAAGTCGCCGCTGGTGAATATCATTCCGTTGGCAATGTTGACCGACGCGTAGCCCTTCCCGCAGCCTGAAAACTTCCAAACCAGCCGCGGCCCGTCTGCCGGCCACTGTTTCAGCAAACCGGTCTCGCGCGACATGTTATCGCGCAGCGGCCCGTGAAACGTCGGCCACGACGGCTCCGCAGCCCATCCAACGCTCAGGCCTACCCCGGCGGCCAAAAGAAGGATGTAGAAATGGTTCATGGCGAAAAAACTCCCCCAAATAGCGCCGGAAGGCAAGCTCTCTGAATCGGCCAGCGCCTTACGCGGTCTCCATGATTTGGGATTGATACCACCGCCGGGAACGGTTGCAGACGTTGCAGACCGACAGCATCACCGGCACCTCCACCAACACGCCGACGACACAGGCCAGCGCCGCCGGCGAGTCAGGGCCGAACAGGGTGATGGCCACCGCCACGGCCAGCTCAAAGAAGTTGCTCGCCCCGATCAGCGCGCCCGGCGAAGCCACATTGTGCGGCACGCGCAGCAACCGCATGAGACCGTAGGTGAGGCCGGAGTTGAAATAGACCTGAATCAGGATCGGCACCGCGATCAGCAACACGGCGAACGGCTGGCTCGTCAGGTTCTCTGACTGAAAAGCGAAGATCAGCACGAGCGTCAGCAGCAGCGCGCCGATCATGACCGGATGAAACTTCGGCAGGAACTTCTGCTCAAACCACGCTAGCCCGTGCGATTTCAGCAGCGTGGTTCGCGTAAGCCAGCCCGTCGCGAGCGGGATGACGATGAAAACGACCACTGACGTAATGAGCACCTTGGCCGGCACGACGACGTTGGCGACGCCGCAGAGGAACATCACGATCGGCGCGAACGCCACGAGCATGATGAGGTCGTTGACCGCCACCTGCACGAGCGTGTAGGCCGGGTCGCCGTCGGTCAGATAGCTCCACACAAACACCATCGCCGTGCACGGCGCGGCGGCGAGGATGATGAGGCCGGCGGTGTAGTTGCGGGCCGTCTCCTCGTCAATCCACGCGGCAAAGACGTGCTGCATGAACAACCACGCCAGCAACGCCATGCTGAAGGGTTTGACCAGCCAGTTGACAAACAGCGTCACCATCAACCCTTTGGGTCTGCGTGCGATGCCCCCAATCGCGCCGAAGTCCACCTTCAGCATCATCGGGTAGATCATCAGCCAAAGCAACACGCCGATCGACACGTTGACCTGCGAACCTTGGCCGAATTCCCACTTGCTCAAGGCCGCCGTCACGTCGGGCAGCAACTTGCCCAGCGCAACCCCGACGACCATGCAGAGCAGAACCCACAAAGTCAGATAACGTTCAAAAAACGCGAGGCGCTTCGGCGCAGCGGTTGTTTCTTGCTGTTCCATGGGGTGATCCCTTCCGTCACTCATCACTCGTCGCGCTTCCCGTTTCCCGTTCCGGGTTTCAGCCCTTCCGGCAGCGTCTCCACAAACCGCCGGATTTCGTCCCGCACGCGGCGATACACGGCCAGCTTTTCCTCGCCGTCCGGCAGATGTTTCGTCAGCGCGGGCGGGTCTTCGAAGCCGACGTGGAACACCTTCGTCTTGCCGGGAAAGAGCGGGCAGTGTTCGTTGGCATGGCCGCACACTGTCACCACGCAGTCGAAGCTCACATCGCCCAGCTCATCGAGCGTCTTGGAGCGATGGCCGCTGATGTCCACGCCGGCCTCCGCCATCACCTTGACCGCGTGGGGATTGAGGCCGTGTTTTTCGATGCCGGCGGAATACGGCTCGATCACGTCGCCTTTGAGCGCGCGCGTCCAGCCTTCCGCCATCTGGCTGCGGCAAGAGTTGCCCGTGCAGAGAAA
>JAOACV010000208.1 GCA_026417675.1 Verrucomicrobiia bacterium | reverse complement strand
CGGCGGACCCGTTCAACACGCCGCGCCGCAAGGAGTGCGACCCGCAGGCGCTGCGCTATCTGCGCGACGCGAAGCTCGTTGTGGAGTTTGGCGCGGACGAGGTGATCCTGAAAGAGAGCTACGACGAGGCGTGCCGGCGCGTGCGGGAGTTCCTGAAAGCGCGCGGCCAGGCGGCGATGTCGGAGTTGCGCGAGCTGCTGAAAACCAACCGCCGCATCGTGGTGCCGCTGCTGGAGAAAATGGACAAGGAAGGCATCACCCAGCGGGTCGGCGATGTGAGGAAGCTACGAGGAGGTTGACGCCTTCACTTGCGCGGCGTTGCTGGCGAGGGCCGGAGATCGTGATCTTGAGACTCTGACGCCGCGCCGTGTGTTTTTTTTGCAATAACAGACTCCGGCGCTGTTGTCCCATCCGAGGAGGGCCGGTTCCCAGACTATCGTTGATACGCCGGCAAGTAGTGATACTGGACGCACAACGAGAGGATCGCCATCGAGGTGGTGTAAACGGGGCCGCCCTGACGCTCGTTGCCGGCGTGCGGCGCGAACTCCCAACTGCCGTCGGCCTTCTGGTGCTGAAGCAGGATGTGCTCAAGCTGCGACTTCCACCACAGCCAGTCGTCGCCGCCGCGCTGATACATTGCTTGGGTGACGTAGTAGATCGCGTAGTAGAAATGATCGTCCTCCCAGCGCAGGCCGCGTTTGCGGACCCATTCCGCGCCGCGCCGCACCTCCTCGGCGTCGTAGTGGCCGCACATTTGCAGCGACACCATCCCGCAGCCTGTCCGCGCCAGGCCGGGCCCGCCGCCGGGCTGGTAGCCGAAACCGCCGTCGCGCGACGCGCAGCGTTTCACAAACCCCACCGCTTGTTCGATTGCGTCGGCGGGCACGTTGACGCCGCAGTCCTTGGCGGCGCGCAACGCCAGCAGTTGCCAGCCCGTGACGGAGATGTCGGCGTCGGCCGAGTGCGGCTCATAGCGCCAGCCGCCTTGATGTTGTTTGCTTTTCGGATGCGCCTGCGCGCGCAGGATCAACTCGCACGCTTTGCGCAACGCCACCTGCACGCGGTCGTTCTTGCTCATGCCCGCCGCTTCGGCCAGCAGCAACGCCGAGATGCCGTGGCCATACATCCGGCCGCCGCGCCCCAGGATCGCCCCGTCCTCGCGCTGCTCGCTGATCGTGAAAGCCAGCCCGCGCTCCACGCGCTCGCCGTCGGGACCTGAGCCGGGCACGTGCCCGCGCGCCAGAAACGCCATCACCGCCAGCCCGTGCACCGCGATGTTCTGGTCGAACGCGCCGTCCTCCCGCTGGCACTTACGCAGAAACTCAAACCCCCGGTCCACCGCGCGATCCACTTCGGTCTCGGCGGCCGTTGCGCTCACAGCCACGAACAGGCAAATCAGCTTAGGCATCCATCGCGTGGTCATTTCTCGTATTGCGTGTTGCGTGCTGCGTATCGCGTCATACGGACTACGCGATACGCCTTACTTCTCCTGCGCCTTTGACAACTTCTCAAAATACCGTTTGATGAGCATCTCATACTCCGGCGGATACTTTTGGCGCATGCCGTGCATGAGGCCCTGCTTTAACTCGGCGGGTAGCTTGTCAAGGTCGGCCAACTCGCCGCGCAATCGCAGATCGGCAACCTGGCCCGGCTTGGAATCCTGCACCTGGCTGCCCTGCTTCGACTCCGGCGACTGCGACTCCTGTCCCTGCTCCGCTTGGGCTTGGGCCTGCGCTTCCGCGGCGGCTTCGGCGGCCAGTTGTTGCAGCGCCGTTTGCAACATCTGCTGCTGCGCCTGCGCGCCCGACTCCAGCAACGTTTGCAACGTGCTCGCTGCGGCGGCGGCCGGCGGATGGCCGCTCTGCGTTTGACCCTTGTCAAACTCGCCTTTCGCCCTGTCCATATCCCGCCCCGCCGACTCCAGCGCGGACGAAGCCAGACCCGCGGGCACGGGCAGCACCTGCGCCTGTTCCATCATGATCTGCGCGATCGTCTGCGGCGTCTTGGGCGGTTCCGTGGACTGCTCGGCAGCCTTGAACAACTGCTGGGCAAGCTGGCTCAACTCGTTCCTTGCCGCCTGGGTCTGTTGCTCGGCCTTCAAGGAATCGCGCGCCCGCATCTGCTCGGCCGACTGCCGCATCTTGTCGGGGATCTTGTCGCGCGCGGCTTCCGGCGCGCCTTCGATGGCCTTGGCCACCTGCGGCGACAGTTCCTTGAGCGTGCTGCGCGTTTGGTCCAGTTCCTGGCCGACGCGGCGCAGGTCGTCGCTCATTTGGTTCTGGCTCTCGGCGAGCTGGTTCAACTGCTCGTTGGGACTGTTGCCCAACTCGGCGATGCGTCCCGCCAGTTGCGCCTGCTGCCGCGCCAGCGCGTTCAGCGTCCTAGCCTGCTGCTTCTCGCGTTGCTCGCGTTGCTTCTCCGCGCGGCTGCTGCTGGCGGGCGGCGTGGGCGCCTCGGCCAGGCGCTTGGCCACGTCACCCAGATCGTTGGCGGCTTGATCAAGCCGCTCGCGGGCGCCGTTGTTGTCACCGCGTTTTAACGCCTCCGCCGCATCCTGGAACGCCTGCGCAGCCTGTTGCAACATGCCAGCTTGTTCGGGCAGACGGCGCGTCATCTTCTTGAGGGATTCGGCGCTGTTTTGTGCCTGTCGCACGATCTCCTTCTGCCGCGCCTCGCCCACGCTGCGCAACTGGTTGATCCGCTGCGCCATCTCGTCCTCCTTCCGCGAGAGCTCGGCGACCGCCTGCGCGCTGGCGCGCAGCTTCTCCATCGCCTGCTCCAACCGCTGGTTCTTCACCGCAGGCTGCTCCAGCTTGTCCCGCATCTGCTGGCGCACGTCAGCCTGCTGCTGCGCCAGCGGCTGGGCCGGGTGGTTGGCGGCGGCGCGCTGCGCCACATCGGTCTGCTGCGCGGCAATCTCGCTGAGCTTTTTCAACCAATCATAATTGCCCGCCATCTGCTGCGCGTTCGGCAGCGTTTGCTCGGCTTGTCGCAACTGGTCGCGGGCCTGCTGCGCGGCCTGCGCGTTGGCCTGTTTGGCATTCGCCATCTGCGCAACGGCCTGCTGCAGCTTCTCCAGCGCCGCGCGCTGGCTGTCGGTCGCGGACTTTTGATTGGCCTGCTGCATCGCCTGAGCCGCCTGCTCCATTGCCTGCTGCGCGGCGGGCAGCGACTTCGCTGCGTTCGGCGCGGTGTGTTGCATCGCCTGCGCGAGCGCCTGCGCCTGGCTCGCCAGCGCGCGCTGGGTCGGCGCCTGCTGGGGCAACGTATGCGGCGGCGACGTCTTGGCTGCGTTGAGGAGTTTCTCCTGCTGCTGCGCCATAGCCGCCACCTGTTCGGACTGGGCGGCAAGCTGGTCCTGTTGTCTGGCCGCCGCCAGTTGTTGCGCGGTCCGGTGGAGCTTCTCCGCCGCCGCCTGCTGTTGCTGAACCGCCGGGTCGCGTTTGCCGCGCGCCAGTTCGCGCGCCGCCTCGGCCATCGGCTCGCGCTCGACCTCGGCCACGCGCAGCGCCGCGTCGTGCAAGTCCCGCATTGACTCCGCCTCGCGTTGCTGGGCCGCCTCCACCAACAGGCTGCGCTGTGTGGCGCGCGCGTCGGCGCGGAGTTGCTCTTGCTCTCGCGCCTGTTGCTGGCGCTCCTCTTTCGTGGCGGCGGGCGGCGCCTGCGCCGTCTTGCGCGCCAGTTCCTCCTGCTGCCTCGCGAGCCGCTCGATGCGCTCGGCGGCGGGCGGCTGGCGCTGTTGCATTTGCGCGCGCGCCTCGTCGGCCTGTTGCAGGCGGCTTTTGAGCAATCGTTCCAGCGCGACGCGCAGCGCCGTGATGTCGGCCTGCGCCTCGCGCGCCCGCGTCACGGCAGTGCCCTTGTCCACGGTCTCGGTCGCGTTGGCGGCTTCGTCGAGTTTGCGGAGCACGCCGCAGCTCTCGAATTGTTGCCGCACCTCGCGGAGCGCGCGGGCCGCCTCGCCGTCCACGGGAGCAACTCGGTCAGCCAAGACGGCCAGCCGGTCGCCGAGAGGGGCCAGGTCCATGCGCGCGTCGCGTTCCAGGTCTCCCAAGTCGCCGAACCGCAATCGCTGCCAGGTCGGCATCTGGTCCAGCGCGGTCGCCACGGTTTGCTGGCGTTTTTCCAGGTCGCGCAGGCCGCGCACCTGCCAGCGCAGGTCGCGCTGCAACTCGAACAGGTTGAGCTGCGCGCCGAGCTGCGACAGTTGCGGCCCGATGTTCTGCGCGCCGGCGGTGGCGGCGAGCTTCTGCAAGTCTTCGCGCACGAGCAACAAATCGGCCGCCCATCGCGCGTCGCCCGCGCCCGAGGCGAGGTGCGGCTCGCATTGCTGGTCTATTCGAGCGACGAGGTCGGTAATCCGCTCGCGACGCTGGTCCGCGGGCGTCTGGGCGGCGGCGTGAAACCGCTGGCTGAGTTCAAGCCGGCCGCGCTCGAACTGCCCTCGCACCTTGTGCGCGGCCTCGGCGGCGGCCATCTCGACTTTGGTCAGGTCGTCGCGCGTCTTGCGCAGGCTCTCCAGCAACGGCTCGTAGGATTCGCGCGGCTGCCAGTCGCGCCTGTGGCCGAGCCAGCGGCGGAACCCTTCGAGCTTGGGCTGGCTGACATCGAGCAGCCGCTCGCGCGCCGCGCGAATCGCCTCCGCGCCCTGTGGATCCGCTGCGGCGGCATCGGCCATGCCAAGGCCCGCGGTAAGCTCCTTGGCGGCGGCCACCACATCGGCTTGTTCATCGGCGTCGGTGACGCGCCGGCGGTAGCGCGACTGGCCGAAGACGTTGTCGAGCACGCGCAATTCGGCGCGGTGTATCCGGCGCGCCAGTTGCGTCAACGTTTCGATCTGCTGCTGCGAGTAGAGCCGGAAGAACCCCTGATCGAGTTGCGCCACCAATCCCGCCGGGCGCCCGCTGGCGTCCGCCAGCTTGGCCAACGCCGCGCGGATGGCGCCAGCCGGCGTGTCGGCGCGATCCAACTCCGGCGCCGCGTCGCGCGCCGCGGCAAGCTGCTCGTCGAGTTGCTTGAGCAGGTTGTCGAGGTTCTCCCAGTCGCGCAACGCCTGGGGCGAGCGCGGCTTGGCGATGAAGCCGGCCACAATGGTCTGCGCGGCGGCGCAGGCGTCGCGCGCCGCCTCGAGTTCGCGCGCGACGGCCGCCCCGCGCGCGGCCAGATCGCCGTTCCAGCCGCCAGTCGAGTCGGTCCGCAACTGGTCGAGGCCGCATCGCGCGTTGAGGACGTCCTGGTGGGCGCGGGCGAGCGCCTCGCGCAGTTTGCGCAGCTCGACGAAATCCTTGTTGCGCAACGACAGGTCGGCCGTCTCGCTGATGCGCAGGGTGCGCGGTTCGCTTTTGGCGATCTGGCGGGCGGGCGAGTTGTCCTCGACCTCGATCCAAAACGTCACCTCGTCGCCGACATGGTAACGCGCTTTGGCGAGGTCGAACGCCGCCGCGCCTGTCACGGGCATCTGGTCGCGGTGCTCATTGTGGACGAGATAGGCCGACAC
>JAOACV010000207.1 GCA_026417675.1 Verrucomicrobiia bacterium | reverse complement strand
CTGCATCACCCTGCGCACGGCCCTTCTGAAAGACGGACGCGCCTACGTTCAGGCCGGTGGCGGCATCGTGGATGACAGCACGCCGGAGAATGAGTTCCAGGAATGTGTCAACAAGTCCATGGCGTTGCGGAAGGCAATCGCGCTGGCAGAAGGATTCCGCAAGAGAAACGCAGGAACCTGAATCTGGCGCCTCGTGGTTGTTTTGACCGCCGTCGCGATGCGCGTCTCGCGGTTCACATCGCGCGCTTCATGGGTCGGATTTCAGAACATCAACCCCTTAACCCGGATTTCCTGCCCCGGCGGCACATGCCGCAGGATAGGCGAGCGCCAGTCGTCCCATTCGCCGCAGGTCGCATAGGCTTCCTGTGAGACGGTTGAGCGCGCCAGACGACCGTCGCGCAGGCGGGCTTCGAGATAGAACGCGCCAAGCAGCATCCGCTCTCCCCGCGGGTTCTCAACGACCACCTCGTTTTCAACCGCTAGCTTGCCGAGCTTGTCCGGCGGCACCGGAATGAAGGCGCGCGATTGGAACCCGGTCAAGGTTGGCGTGACGCCGATGAGTTCGCCGTTGAGACGCACCTGTTTCTCGCGGTCGAGGCACTTGTAACCGCTCAGAAACAATCGCGCCTCCTGCACATCATTCAATTCCGCCGCGCCCAACCCGATCCGCGACGGCCACGATGGTCGCCGGACGCAGTTCACGCGGCCCGCCTCGGACCATTCCAACACGCCGCAGTCGCCGCGACCCAGCAACCGCCACTCAACCTGCACGCGCTGCCCGTCCACTGTCACCAGCAACCACGACGGCGCGCAGTCTTCGACAAAGCCCCAGTAATAATCGTAGCTGTCGCGGGAGATCGCCGACGGACGAGCCTCGTGCAGCGGCACCAGCGGCGATTGCGGGAAACCGATAAGGGCGCTTTTCAGTTGCAGCAGCGGATTACGGACGTTGCGGTGGAGCGTTGCCGCTTGGTTGTGCGTGTGGCCGCAAAAGAACGCGTCCACGCGCCAGCGATCCAGCAGCCACAGCGTGACGTCGAGCATGGGCTTGTGCGTAAAGAACGGCCGACCGACCGTGAACAGCGGTGCGTGGCTGAATAGAAACGTGTGCGCCGCACTCTGCTGCGCCCCTCTCAACTCCGCCTCCAGCCAGTCCACCTGCGGGGAGCCGGGCCGCAAGTCCCTGTCGTGGACCACGATGAAACGCGAATCGCTGTGGCTGAAAGCGTAATAAGGCGCCGTCAACGGCCGACCCTTGCCGCCTTGCAGCGCCAGCAAGCGCTCGCGCAGCATCGGCATCGCCATGTCGCGAAACGCGGCCTCGCGCTCATGATTGCCCTTCGCCAGCCACACCGGACAGCCGCTGCCATTGGCCAGCGTGTCCATGGCCTCGCGCATTCCGCCGGGCTGCCGCGCCTCGCCGCAGCTCCAGTCGGCGAAATCGCCGAGTTGGACCAGAAACGCCGGCCCGGCTTCGCGAATTTCAGCGAGCGCGCGCGGCCAGAGGTTTTCCACCATCCAGTGGTAGCGGCGGTAATCCTCGCCGCGGTCGGCCGCGGCGACATATTTCGGGCCAACGAAATGACAATCGCCCATGACGGCGAAACGAAAAGCGTCGGACATGAGCGCTATGTAGCAGCTTTTTGCGGTGAGAGGGAAGCGTTTGTTGTCGAACAAACCGGCAGCATTCAGCAGAGGCAGCCTTGCCCGTCTTGGGGCCGGTTTTTCGCACGCGAAAGAGTGTTGGCGCGGCCGAAAAAAACATGCTTGCAGTTTCGCGGCCCTCGGTCTCAGTTATGGCCGGCAACGCGAGGCAATCCTATGGAAATCTTCGGCACGATTAGCGAGATCCTGAGGACCAAAGGTTCTCAGGTGTGGACCACGACCCCGGACGCGACCGTCTTCGACGCCATCAAGCTCATGGCCGAGAAGAATGTGGGCGCGCTGCTGGTAGTGGAGGGCGTCCGATTGGCCGGGGTTATTTCCGAACGGGATTACACCCGCAAGATCGTTCTCCAAGGCAAAGGTTCCAAGACCACGCCCGTCCGCGACATACTCACCACGCCCGTCATCTCGGTGACACCCGCTCACACCGTCGAGGACTGCATGCAACTGATGACCCAACACCGCGTGCGGCACCTGCCAGTGCTTGAAGGCGACAAAGTCGTCGGCATCGTTTCCATCGGCGACTTGGTGAACTGGATCATCAACGTCCAGCGCGTGACCATCACCCAGTTGCGCAATTACATCGCCGGCGAGCGCTCGGTTTGAGGCCGGACTTGGGAACTCGGCAGACGGGGGCGTCTCGGCTCTGGAACAACCACGACAAACGTGCTTTCAGGGCCGGTTGCGCACGCCCAAGTCTCGCATTCCTGCTCGCCGCGCGCTCAGGCGAAGTGTCGTGGGATGGGAACTCGTCCCGGCCAATGGCGCCAGAAACGCGCCGTTTTGTTCAGCCTGAAACGATTGGGCCGGCGCTGGCAGCCTTTTCTTGCGCACATAAAAAGACTGCGAGTTACCGCGCGGGTTTGGACGGCCGGTTTGCGCTTGAACGCGGCGTTGGCTGGCTCTTAACTGCCGTATTGCTAAAGCACGAGACAACACCAACATGCTCTTCAACACCTGGCCATTCCTGATTTTCATGCTGGTTGTGTTGCCGGTGTTGTTGGCGCTGCGCAAGACGCGCTTGTGGCTGCTGTGGATGCTGGCGGCTTCCTATTTCTTCTACGGTTGGTGGAATCCCTACTACCTCGTGGTCGTGCTCTACACCACAGCGGTCGTATATGTGCTGGCGGCGCTGATGGACCGTTATCCTTCTGACGGACGCAAACGCGGGTTTTGGCTGGCGGTTGCCATCGTCTGCGCCCTCGCGCCGCTGATCTTCTTCAAGTATGCGCGATTCATCGCGGCCAACTTGAACGCCGTCTTGTCTTGGTTGCGCGTTCCGGCGCGGTTGGCGGACCCCGCGGCACTGATGCCGCCGGGTTTCGATTATCTCTTGCCGATCGGCATCTCGTTCTACACCTTCCAGTCGCTGGGCTACCTTATTGATGTCTATCTCGGAAAGACCGAGCGCGAGCGGGACATCTTCCGGTTTGCGAACTTCGTTTGCTTCTTCCCCATCCTCATGTCGGGGCCGATTGAGCGCGCGGGACATCTGTTGCCACAGTTCCGTCAATTCCCAGCGGTGCGCGTCCAGAACTTCACCGACGGCGCGTCGCTTTTCCTGGTGGGCCTGTTCAAGAAGCTTGTGCTGGCCAACTATCTCGCGCTCTACGTGGATCACGTTTATGACAGCCCGCAGACGTTCGGCGCGCCGGCGCTGATACTGGCCACCGTCGCGTTCGCCTGGCAGCTTTACTTCGACTTCGGCGGCTACACGGACATGGCGCGCGGCGTCGGGAAGCTCATGGGGTTCGACCTGGCGCTGAACTTCAACCGTCCTTACTTGGCGACGGGCATCGGCGATTTCTGGCGGCGCTGGCACATTTCGTTTTCGCGGTGGATCCTCGATTACATCTTCATGCCTCTTCAGATGCGATGGCGCGAGCGGCGCGCGCTCGGCACGGCGGCGGCGCTGGTGGTTACGTTCCTGGTCTCCGGCGTCTGGCACGGCGCGGCGTGGACGTTTGTGATCTGGGGGGCGCTGCACGGTCTCGGCCTCGCGCTCACCTTCGAGTTGGAGCGATCCGCCTTCTACCGCAAGCGGGTGCCCAAGGTGGTCAAGCAGTTCTGCGTGTTCGTTTTCGTCTGCTTCACATGGATTTTCTTCCGGGCGAACTCGCTCCCCGATGCTTGGTTGATCGTCCGTCGCGTCTTCACGGCGGCATGGGATGACCCGCAGATTCCGGGGTTGATGCTCGCGGCGGTGGCGCTGGTCTGGCTCTACCAGTGTGTGTGCGAGTCGAAGTTCCGCAGCGTTCTCCAAACCGGCTTCGTCCGCGTTGGTCTGGTCGTGTTCATGATGCTCGGCTTGTTCCTCTGCGCGTCGGGCGGCGGCGCGTTCATCTACTTCCAGTTCTGATATGGGAACCGAACCGCCAAGTTCAAAACCAGCAACCCGGCCAGAAGCGGAGACGCCTTTCGCTTCCAATGAAATGCGGCTCAGCGGCCGCCAGTGGATTGTCGCGCTGGCAGTTGTGGCGGCGGTGATGTTGTTAACGCCGCCAGTTTGGGAGTGGGTCGAGCGGTTCGACATCGGCCCCGATTACCGCATTCCCTACTCGCTCAGCAATGACTATTGGCTCTATGGCCGTCTGCTCCGCCAAGCGTGTGGTCCGAACCGCGTCATCGTGCTCGGCGATTCCGTCGTCTGGGGCGAATACGTTTTGCCCGACGGCACGTTGTCGCATTTCCTAAACCGCGAGACGGGCGAGCCGGACCGGTTCGTCAACGCCGGCGTCAACGGCCTCTTCCCGCTCGCGCTGGAAGGGCTAATCGAGCACTACGGCCACGGTCTGCGCGGTCAGAAGGTGATCCTCCACTGCAACGTCCTGTGGATGACCAGCCGCAAGGCGGACATGAGCAGCGCTGAGGAGGAAGCGTTCAATCATTCCCGCCTCGTGCCGCAGTTCTCGCCGCGCATCCCGCGCTACAAGGCCGACGCCCACGAGCGGTTGAGCGCGTTACTGGAACGCCGGCTCGGTTTCGCGGCGTGGGTGAATCATTTGCAGAACGCCTATTTCGGGCAGAAGGGCATCCTGAACTGGACCATGGAAACCGATGGCGGCGGCCCGCTGCGCTGCCCGAACCTCTGGCGCAATCCTCTGGCGCAGATCACGCTGGCTGTCCCATCTGCGACGCTGGACGACCCCAAGCGCGGTCCAGGAAGCCCGCGCCACAAGCCGTGGTCGAAGGACGGCGAAGGCGCGACCCGATTCGATTGGGTTGCGCTCGAGACATCGCTTCAGTGGGGCGCGTTCCAGCGGCTTGTTGGGCTTCTGCGCGCGCGCCGCAACGATGTGATGATTGTCGTAGGGCCGTTCAACGAGCACCTGATGGCGCAGGAAAGTCGTCTCGCGTATCGAAAGCTCCGTGAAGAGATTGCCGCGTGGTTCTTGCGGCATCAGGTTGCCCATATCGTGCCGGAGACGCTGCCAAGCGCGCTCTACGCGGACGCGAGCCATCCGTTGACCGAAGGCTACGCGCTGCTCGCCAAACGCATCTGCGAAGACAACAGCTTCCAGAAATGGTTGCAGACGAAATGAAACGTTGCTGCGTGTTAATCCTCGTTCTCATTGGCCTCTGCTGCCCAAGCGGAGCGGCCGAGAGCGCCGCCAAGACCGGTTTCGTTTACGACGACCTTTACCTCAAGCACAACACCGGCACGGGCCATCCCGAGCGCGCGGAGCGTCTCACCGCCATTGTGGAGAGATTGAGGCGGACACGTTTGCTTGCCCAGTTGGTCTTGCTGAAACCGACGGCGGCTTCGACGCAATGGCTCACTACTGTTCACGCGCCGGGCTACGTCGAGCGGGTCCAACGAAGCTGCCGCTCCGGCATCGGC
>JAOACV010000206.1 GCA_026417675.1 Verrucomicrobiia bacterium | reverse complement strand
GATGGTAAGCACGCGCGCGTCGCGCCGGTGCTTCTCCAGTTCATACGCGGCGCTCGGCGCATGCACGCCGAAAATGCGCTCGGCGGCGCGAATGACACGCTGCAGCGCCTCGCTGGCGTGCAGCTTGGCAATCGCGGACTCGATGCGGAACGACTTCGTGCCGGGATGGTCCAGCAGTCCGATCAGTTCGTGCGTCAACGACTCCGCCGCGAACAACTCCCCGGCCATTTCAGCGACCAGACTCTGCGCCCACTTGGTCTGCGTAAGGTGATGCTCGTGCATGAAGGCGCGGGTCTGAACAATGATCTTGCTCATCGCGGCCGTGGCGGCCACCGCCAGACTGACCCGGCCGACGTTGAGGGTTTCGAGCGCGCTGGCCTGGCCGCGGCCTTCGTCGCCGAGGAC
This sequence comes from Verrucomicrobiia bacterium, assembly GCA_026417675.1. Classification (GTDB taxonomy): domain Bacteria; phylum Verrucomicrobiota; class Verrucomicrobiia; order CAIQCK01; family CAIQCK01; genus JAOACV01. The sequence continues at coordinate 5,113 of JAOACV010000206.1, read as the reverse complement.
GCACTCGCGCGGGACGCGCACGGCGGTCAGGGTCAGGTCGCAGCTTGGCGCGGCGTGCAGGCCCATCTTCGCACGGTCGGGGCCGATGACCAGCCCTTCGGACTCGCGCCGAACCATGAAACCGGTGACACCTTGTTCGGTCCTGGCATAGATGCAGAACACGCCGGCGAATCGGGCGTTGGTCACCCAGGTTTTCGTGCCAGTCAGTTCGTAGAACTCGTAGAACTCCTTCGCGCCTTCGCGCCGGATGAACGCCACATCGGTGTCGGGCGGCAAGGGTTTGAGGTCCCATTTCTCGGCGTCCACCAGCTTGCGCCGCTGGGTCTTCTTGTCGTCGAGGTGGAAGAACTTCGTGCCGTCTTTCTCCGTGAACACTTCCACGCGACGTAGGACGGCGCGGGTCTGGATGCCGGCGGCGTCGGAACCGGATTGCGCTTCGGCCAGCGCGAAAGCCGCGATGCGCCCGCCGGCGATCATGCGCAGAAACAAGACGCACGCTTTCCGGCGCCGGTCGCGTTCTTCGGGCGTCGCTTGCATGCCGGCATCGGCGCGTTTGAGCGCGTGCAGAATCGGTGTCGTGCCGATGCTGGCGTGGACCTGAATCATGAGCGCGACGCCCGCCTCGCTTTCGCGCACGGCATGGCGCAGCAGGACGGCAAAGTCGGCGTAGGATCGGCCCTCGCCGCCGAAGGTCTTCGGGATCGGGAAGCGCAGCAGGCCGCGCTCCGTGAACGCGCGCAGGTCGCCCTCCGGAATCGTGCGCTGTTTCTCGACGTGCCGCGCATAGGCCAGGCCATCGGTCAAGCGCGCGCCGCAGGTCTTGAAGAAAAAGGCGTGCAGGTCGCGGTCGAGCTCGCGCAGTTGTTCGTCGTAGCGCAACAACTCCGGATAGCACCGCGGCTCTCCACGCTCCGTTGTCCGCGTCAGGAAATCGCCGGACTCGTAAGCGCCGGGCGCTTTGAGAAGGTCGTCGTAGCTGAACTTCAGCGGCTGCTTGAGCGGATGGTCAGGATAGCCTTGGGCGATCAGACCCGCGCCCCAAGCAGCCTGTTTCGCTGCTGCGGCGCAGCGGGCCGGGATGCTCTCGATAAGAGCGCTCGTCCTCTGTGCCCAGAGCTTCGCGATCTCCACCTCGGCCTCGCCAGCGCGGCCCGCTTCGAGTTGCTCGTGAATCGTCAGCAGCAGTTCCTTCGTCGCGAACAGGCTCTTCATCGCGTCGGCGATGTGGGCGAACACCAGTTCCGAGGCGGGCGGCGCGGGCAACGCGCGCACTGCGTCGGCCAGTTGGTTGCGCAGCTTGTCGAACTGCTCGACCCACCGCGCCAGAGGACCGCGACGAATCGCAGTTTCAAGCTCGGCTTTCTCCGCGTCGGTGATGCGGGGCAGCGTCTGACCGAAGTCGTGCTCCATCTGGAACACGACCTTGCCAGCCTGTTGCTTCAGGGCTTCCTCATCCGCCAGCAGCACGCGCAAAATCGCGGCGTCGCGGTAGAACTTCGCGAAAACATCGTCCTCGGCGTAAGCCCTGCCGCCGACGACTTGCCCGGCGTTGTAAGCGAGACTGCCCGGCTCGCAACCCAAGGCCCCGGTCGCCAACAGCCGCACCAGCACCGCTTCCTGCGCGCTGGCGTTGGCGTCGCGGTCGGCCAGCGTGTCCAGCAGGAGCCGTTGCGCGGCCATGTCCGCCAGTAGTCCCTTGACCGCGCCGAACTTTGCGATGCTGTCGCGGCCATCCCCATCATGGAACTGGCCGGCGAACTGAACGCAGCTCTTGGCGTGGGCAAGCGCGCGTTCCAACAACAAGCCTCCGGCGCCGCGCGCGATGGCGGTCAGGTCGAGCGCGCCACGGCGGACCAGGAAGTCGCGCGGTTTGGTCTCCGCCAGCTTCTGTGCAGCCACGCCCTCGAATTCAAGATGTGCGAACTTCGCGCCGGCGAGGCCGATGGTCTGCTGGGGGCGATTCGTCAGTCCGGGAGCGGAACGCGGGATGAGATAGAGGAATTTCTCGGCGATGACAACAAAGGCGTCGGCCAGCGCGGTTGAAACCAGGAACTGCTTGCCATGAAGTTTGCCGTCGCGCTCCTGCAGGTCGCCATGCGTGGCGATCGCGAGCCACTGGTCGCCAGCGGCGTCTGGCGAAATGAGGTCGCGGGCGAGCAGATGCTCGGTCACCAGCCACGCGAGGCTGATGTCGCGCCGCGCAAGTTCGGCGAGAAGCGCGCAACGACCCACGTCGTCAACGGCCTGTGCGGCCAGTTCGCGAAGCGAAGCGCGACGCTCGGCAGGCAGGCTGGAGCCGTGTTCAAGCGCGCTGAGGCAAGTTGCGTCAAAAGCGGCTTCGATGCGGGCGCGCAGGGGTGATTGCGCGTTGCGTATTGCGCATTGCGTATCCGAGGTCGCGGCGGGCAGGTCCAAGAGTCGCGCGAGGCCCGCGAGGTGATGATGCAGCACTTGCTGGACATCAGCGGCCGCCCAGAAGAACTTGTGCGCGGCGGCATGGGCGCGGGCGCCTTGGAGCGTGCGGCGCAGTTCCTGCCAGAGCGCGGTGAGGACGGCGTGGTTGAACTTGGCAACGAGCGGATCGAGGTCGTGGGCGACGCTCTCGGCGTAACTCAAGATCGCTTGCAGCCACTGAGCGCGGTTGGCGTTGATGGCGCGGCGTTCGGCCAGCAGAGTGGAGTTGAACTCGGCCAGTTTCGAGGCGAGTTGCCGGACGAGCTTTTGGACCGTGGCCTTGTCCTTCGGCCAAGTCATCGGCTTCGACGCCGCGTCTGCGGCCCACGGATCGGGGTTGAGCGGCCCCGGAGGAACGTGAACCTTGGAATGGGGCATGCACGTCGTCGGTGCGGAATAGATGACGCGGTGGGAGCCGGTCCGACCCCAGTCCACGTGGTTGTTTGCGGCGCGCCAGCAGGCTTCGCAGTTGATGCAGTTCTCAAAGTTGACGGCGCAGAGCGGTTGCCCCTGCGGGTCAGCCTCGATGCGAAAGACGCCTGCCGGACAGACGTGTTGGAGCGGCGATTCCAACAATTCCTGTCGCCGTTCAAAGGGCATCAGGCGCAACAGTTTGATGTGCGATTGCGGCGCGAGCTCGAAACGAATCGTGGCGAGTCGCGGGGCAAGCGGCTGTCCGCCGCTCGTCCCCGCGCCGAGGTCGAGTCGCCGGCGCACGTCGGCGAGCCAGTTACGATAGAACGCGGAGGCTGGCTGGCTCGGCGCGCGGCGGGTCAAAATCCAGCGCAGGCCGACGCCCAGCAGTTGCAGTGTCACGCCGGCGGCCAGCCCGGCCAGCACGGCCAGGCGGTCGAGGAAGAACCAGAGGCTGAATCCACCGGCGATCTCATGGACGGCCTCGGCGAACTTCTCCTCCAACAGCGCGTTGCCATTGCGGTAGTAGTGCGACATGGCGCGCGCCATGTGCGGTTGGAGCCGGCGCAGCCAGCCGGGCAGGTCGCGGGAGTTGCCTTCGACGCGGTAGGTCCACTCCAGACGCGGGTCGGCCTTGCGGGAGAGGCCGATGGTGTTGAGGATCCAGCGGCCCGCGTTTTCGACGCTGAGCGCTTCACTCCAGAGATGAGGGAGGTTGAACACACGGCACGACTCGCGCAGCTCGCCGACAAGGCCCGTCGGCGGGAGAACCCGCAGTGTGTCGCGGACCAGCGTGGCAAGCTGCCGCAGCCTGCTCAGCGCGCCGAGTTGGGGGCTGGTGCGGATGAAAAGCGCGCCGAGTCCGACATCAACGCGGGGGCCGAAAATGAGTTGCGTCCGTCTCAGATACGCCGGCCAGCGGCGCAGATACTCGGCATCGTGGAAATAGTGAGATCGCCTCAAGGGCGCGACATAGTGTGTCTCCAACGCTTCCGCCGTAAACTCGCTTCCGCTGCGGCGAACCTCGGCCGCGGCGCGGGCGATGAGTTTGCCGGTCGCGCAAGCGGGACCTGTTTGGTCAGGGCAGGGGAGATCGCCGCCGAGTCCGGTCGCGCCGCCGCCGATGGCCAAACCGTTATCCACCAGCCGCGGCATGGCATCGAGGCCGCCGTCACGGATGAGTTTCGCGCCAAAGGCAAGGGCGCGGCTTGGTTTTCCCCCCAACCAGTGCTGAATGTCCGGCAATGACTTGAACCAATCCAGCAGGTGGGCCGGCTCGCCGTGGAATTCCGCAGCGAGATTCTCCAGTGGCATAAGCAGGCCGACGGTGACGCTCGCTGCGTTGGTGTGCAGAAAGCCTCGCATATTCAGCCGAGCCTCGCTGCCGTTGAAATGGCCGTTGCGCAGGAAGATGTCGAACGCCGCGCCCTCACCGGGGCCGACGCCGAAGTTCTTTTCGATCTGCGCCGGTTCGACCTCGATCACCTCAGTGATGGCATATAAGAAACGCGCGCCGTTGGCCCCTGCCGGTTCATAGCCTTCCTTGGCGGTCAGGTGGGACGCGTCGCCCTCGGCCAGGAACACCAGCTTCGCGTAGAACGGTCCTTGGGACGTGTCCACGCCGATCACGCGGCCGTGGCGACGGATCAGGCTTGTGACGGTCGTCGCGTTTAACAACGTGACGCCCAACGCTTGCGCCGCGTCGGCGATGGCGCGGTCATAGGCCGGCCGAAAGCACGTGTAGGCGTGGCGAAACGCGTTCGGGTCGCGCAACGACGCGCCCGCAAGCGAATGGCCGTTGCAGAGGAAAAGGCCGCGCCGAACGATCCGTCGCTCGAAGGGCAGCTTTTCCACCGCGGCGGGGCCGAGCAATTCGGGATCGGCCAGTTCATTCGCGAAATAAACGCCCCACGGGTTTTCCGCGCCGGGAAACGCGCCCGACTCGATGGCGAGCACGGAGAAGTTTTTCTTCGCCAGCCCGATGGCGGCGGAGATGCCCGCCGGACCAGCGCCGACGACGATCACGTCGTAGTTTGCAGTAGCCATGAGTTGCGTGAGGCATTTGACCTATCACGCTTCACGCGCCGTGGCAAGCCGGCGAAGCGGTTCCGGCGGATTGCGTTCTCCGAACGCGATGCTCGGGCAGGTCAACGCGACGCCAAGCGCGTTCGGAGAACGCGCTCCACCGGCGTCGCAAGGCGACGGGCGTTCTGCGAGCGCGATTTCACCGTGAGCCGGCGCAACG
>JAOACV010000205.1 GCA_026417675.1 Verrucomicrobiia bacterium | reverse complement strand
CGGTTGTAAAGCAGACGCTCGTGGCGTTCAAGGGCGCGCCGTCGGACAAGAAATACGTCGAGCATCTGCGCTTCGTCGGCATTTCATTCCAACACACCGACTGCCACATCGCGCCGGACATGCCGCCCGACGAACAGGGCGCCATTGAGCGGAAACCGCTCATCGCCGCCGAGGGGTTACGCCACAGCGTCTTCGAGAACTGCGAGATCGCCCACGCCGGCGAGAACGGCCTCTGGCTGGACAGCGGTTGCGCCGACAATGTCATCCGCCGCTGCCACATCCATGACCTCGGCGGCGGCGCGGTGTTCATCGGACCGCGGGCGTTCAAGGACACGCCGGAGTTGCGTGTTGAGCGCAATGTTTTGGACAACTGTTTCATCCACCACGGCTCGCGCATTTTTCTCGGCAGCCAGGGCGTGTGGATCGGCAAGTCGTCGTTCAACCGAGTGACGCACAACGAGATTTGCGATTTCCATCACCTTGGCATCTCCGTCGGCCACTCGTGGGGCTACGCGCCCAGCACGGCCCACCACAACCTGATCGCGTTCAACCACGTCCACCACATCTGCAACGGCTACTTCAGCGACGGCGGCGGCATTTACACGCTGGGGGTCTCGCCCGGCACCGTGATCGCCAACAACATCGTCCACGACGTGGTGCCGACGCCGCAGATGCCCGTCGGCGGCACAGGCATCTACCTCGACGAAGGCTCCAGCGGCATTCTCGTGACGAGCAACCTCGTCTATCGCGTGGGTGCGGGCGCGTTCAACCAGCACTACGGGAAAGAGAATCTGGTGCGGAACAACATCTTCGCGTTCGGCGGTAGCAACACCATCACCTGCGCGCGCTCGGAACCGCATCTCTCCTTCACCTTCGAGGGCAACATCGGGGTTTCCAGCACCGGGCAGATAACCTCCGACCATTACAGCCCGCTCAAGTGCAAGACGGAATTCCGCCGCAACCTCTACTGGGACACCTCCGGCAAAGAGCCACTCTTCTCCGGCGTGAGCTTCGCCGAGTGGCAGCGCAGCGGCCGCGACCGCGACTCGCGCATTGCCGACCCGCAGTTCTACGACGCGGCGCGCGGCGATTTCCGGCTCAAGCCGACCTCGCCCGCGCTGGCGATGGGCTTCCGGCCGATTGACGCCGGCAAAGTCGGCCTTTACGGCGATGCCGCCTGGGTCAACGCGCCGAAGAGGGTTAAACGGCCGCCGCCTCCCGCGCTGTCGCCGCCGCCTCCCGCGCCGCCGCCAGGGCCGTTCCGCGAGGACTTCGAATCCGTCGTCTCCGGCAAACGCCCGGACGGCTTCCATTACTCGCCTGACGACCGGCCGGAACTCATGTGCGTGACCGAGGAAACCGCCGCTGGCGGCAAGAAGAGCCTCAAGTTCACCGAAGCCGCGAACCTTCAATATGGATTCCAACCGCACCTGTTTTACACAACGCGCCCCCATACCAATGGCGTGGTCCGTTTCACCTGCGACATTCTCAACAGCGCCGAGCATCCCTCCGAGTGTTTCGTCGGATTGCGCGATTACACCCAGAAGCAGTTTGAATATCGCGAAGGCCCCAGCATCGTTGTGCGCGCCGACGGCACGCTCGCGGCCGCCGGCAAGCCGCTGACCAGGCTTCCGCTCGGCAAATGGATTCATCTCGACATCCGACTCGACCTTTCCGGTTCCGCGCCTCAAACCTACCGTCTGGCCGTCGCGGTGGCCGGCGAAAAAGAGCGCGTGTTCGAGGGTTTGCCCTGCCTTCACTCGGAATTCAGCCGGCTCACGTGGTTCGGATTCTCCAGTTCCGGTCAGCCCGGCGCGGTCTTCTACGTGGACAACATCCGGCTGGAACCCGTGGAAAAGTGATTTGACCGTGGGACGCGCCGGCCGCGGCACTCGTCAAGCCTGTGCCCGCCTGCTAGAGTAGCCGCCATGCACGTTATCGTAGTTGGAGCCGGTCCCGGAGGACTGACAGCGGCAATGTTGTTGGCCAGCCGCGGGTTCAAGGTCACGGTTTTTGAAAAGGGCGCGCATGTCGGCGGACGCAACGCGGCGATCCGGCGCGGGGGCTATGTCTTCGACACCGGGCCGACGTTCTTGATGATGAAGTTCATCCTCGACGAAGTGTTCGAGGAAGCGGGCCGCAAGAGCGGGGACTATCTCCAGTTCGTCGCGCTCGATCCCATGTATCGGCTCCAGTTCGAGGACTTCGCCATCGAACCGACGACGGATCGCGAGAACATGAGTCGCCAACTGGAGGCGCGCTTCCCCGGCAGCCGCGCAGGCTACGAGCGGTTCATGACGCGCGAAAGGGAGCGCTTCCACCGGATGTATCCCTGCTTGCAGAAGGACTACGCGACGTTCAGCCGGTATCTCTCCAGGGACTTCCTTCGGGCGCTGCCGCGCTTGAGCATTGGCCGATCTTTGATGGAGGTGCTGGGCGATGACTTCGACGACGACCGGTTGAAACTCTGCTTCACGTTCCAGTCGAAATACCTCGGCATGTCGGCGTGGGAGTGTCCCGGCGCGTTCGCCATCCTGCCCTATGTCGAGCACGCGCACGGCATCTACCATGTGATGGGCGGCCTGAGCGAGATTTCCGAGGCGATGGCGAAGGTGTTGGGCGAACTCGGCGCGACCATCCGGCTGAACACTCCCGTGAAACAACTGCTGCTGGACGGCCGGCGCGTTCGCGGCGTGGAGTTGGAGAGCGGCGAGCGCGTCACCGGCGACGAATTGGTGCTCAACGCCGATTTCGGCTACGCGATGGTCCGCTTGGTGCCGTCGGGGGCGTTGCGCAAATACAGGCCGGAAAACATCGCGAAACGCCGGTTCTCCTGTTCGACGTTCATGCTCTACCTCGGTCTGGGCAAGCTCTACGACATGCCGCACCACATGATTGTGTTCGCGCGCGACTACAAGGCCAACCTCGCCGACATCTTCCAGCGCAAGGTTTTGTCCGAGGACATCTCCTTCTATGTCCGCAACGCGAGCGTTACCGATCCGTCGCTGGCGCCGCCCGGATGCTCGTCGCTCTACGTGCTCGTGCCGGTGCCGAATCAGTCAAGCAATATTGACTGGCCTCGCCAGACAACGGGATTTCGCAATCGGGTGCTCCAAGCCATCGCGACTCGCACCATAATGAAAGACATTGCCGATCACATCCGCGAGGAATTCATCATCACACCGGCGACCTGGCAAAACATGAACATTTATCTCGGGGCAACATTCAACCTCGCCCACACGCTCTCACAAATGCTCTATTTCAGGCCGCGAAACCGGTTCGAGGAACTCGACAATTGTTACCTGGTCGGGGGCGGCACGCATCCCGGCAGCGGGTTGCCGACCATCTACGAATCCGGCCGGATCGCCGCCAATCTCATCTCGCGCGCTTACGGCGTGCCGTTCGTCTCGAAAAACACGCAAGTATGACCGGCATAACGGTGCAACTAAAACGCAACAAGCAATGGCTCGCTTTGGCCGGCTGGCTGGCGCTTTGTTTTGGCGCGGCGGCGTTCGGCGGCTTGTTCGGGCCGGGCGAATGGTATGCCCGCCTGCGCAAGCCGGCGTGGAATCCGCCGAACTGGGTCTTCGGCCCCGTATGGACGACGCTCTACATCATGATGGCCGTCGCCGCATGGCGCGTCTGGCGGCTCGCTGACAACGGCGCGCGGCGGAAGGCGCTTGGGTTGTTCCTCGCGCAACTGGCGCTCAACGCCGCATGGACGCCGCTGTTCTTCGGGTTGAAACAACCGGGACTGGCGTTCGCGGAGATCGTGCTGCTGTGGATCGCCATCGGCGCGACGACAGCGGCTTTCTTCAAACTCGACCGCGTCGCCGCATGGCTGATGGCGCCGTATCTGGCGTGGGTGAGCTTCGCGGCGGTACTGAACGCGGTGCTTTGGCGGCTGAACACATAGACCTATGGAATCCGAAGCAAAAATCCGCATCGGCATCAGCGCCTGCCTGCTCGGCGAGCGCGTCCGCTACGATGGCGGCCACAAACACGACGCGTTCCTCACCGGAACGCTGGGCCGGTTCTTCGAATGGGTGCCGGTCTGCCCCGAAGTCGAACTGGGCCTCGGCACGCCGCGCGAAAGCATCCGCCTCGAAGGCGACCCCGACAACCCGCGGCTGGTCGCGCCCCGGTCCGGCAAGGATCACACCGAAGCGATGAACCGCTACGCCGCCAAGCGTCTGGAAAAACTCGCCCCGCTCGGCCTCTGCGGTTACATCCTCAAGAAAGACTCGCCCTCTTGCGGCATGGCGCGTGTCCGCGTCTATGACGAGCGCGGCATGGCCGCGCGCATGGGCCGGGGCCTGTTCGCCGGCGCGCTGATGAAGCGGTTCCCAATGCTGCCGGTGGAGGAGGAAGGCCGGTTGCATGACATGACGTTGCGCGAGAACTTCATCGAGCGCGTGTTCGCTCTGCATCGCTGGCGGGAGTTTCTGAAGGGCAAGCCCCGCGCGAAAGACCTCGTCGCGTTCCACACCTGCCAGAAACTCGCGCTCATGGCCCACCGTCCGGCCCACTATCAAAAACTTGGCCGGCTCGTGGCCGGCGCGGGGCGCGCGCCGCTGCCGGAGACGCTCACGACGTATGGCGCGACGTTCATGGAGGGACTCGCCATGCACGCCACCACCAGGAAACATGCCAACGTTCTCTACCACCTGGCCGGTTATCTAAAGGACGCCCTCGACGCCGGCGACAAGGCCGAGTTGGCCGAGTGCATCGAGGATTACCGCGCGGGTCGCGTGCCGCTGATCGTTCCGTTGACGCTGCTGAACCATCATTTTCGCCGCCACCCGCATCCGTGGGTGGCCGGGCAGACGTATCTGAACCCGTATCCGGCGGAGTTGATGCTGCGAAACCATGTGTGAGAGTTCCGCCATGTCCAGGTTTTTCCAACCCAACATCACCACGACCGGCCGCATCCTGCGCGGCGGCTTTGGTGTCATTCTGCTCGCGGCGGCGGTCTGTTTCTATTGGGTCCACCTTGCCGCCTGTGCCGTGGCGGCCGTCGCCGGCGTGTTCTGCCTGTTCGAGGCGTTCCGCGGCTGGTGTGTCGCGCGGGCGTGCGGCCTGAAGACACGATGGTGAGCCGTTTTCACGTCGAGGGCGAACTGCCGGCCGTCCGCCGCCGCCAGCAGGAGCTGCACGTTATTCTCATCGGCTAACTGTTCAGCCGCCCCTGCGCCTTGGTGGTGATCAGCGCCACGGCCGGATGCGTGATGCGGCGTTCGGCGCTGATGGCGTAGAACTGAACTTTGCAGCGGGTGGTGGCGCCGATGATGTGAAACTTGTATCGCCCGACGGCTTCGGCGGCGACGAGGCTTGGCACGGCGATGAAGCCCCGGCCTTCGGCGGCCATCACTTTCATCAGCGCGAGGTCCTCGAACTCCGCCACCACGCGGGGGCGCACGCCCAATTCGCGGAACCAGTTCTCCAGCGCGCGACGGAACGCGCTGTTTTCCGCCGGCAACAGCGCCGGCGCGTCGTGAAGCGATTTCGGGAAACCAGCTTTCAGC
>JAOACV010000204.1 GCA_026417675.1 Verrucomicrobiia bacterium | reverse complement strand
GCCGTCATCGCTATCGGCCTGGTGCTTGCGGCGGTGTTCATCCCGACGGCGTTTCTGAGCGGGCTGACCGGCCAGTTCTACCGGCAGTTTGCGCTTACCATCGCCGTCTCGACGCTCATCTCGGCGTTCAATTCGCTCACGCTCAGCCCGGCGCTCGCGGCCTTGCTGCTGCGACCGCATCACGAAAAAAAGGACTTCATCGGGCGGCTGATTCACTATTCGGTCGGCTGGATTTTCGCGGCCTTTAATCGCGTGTTCGAAGCGAGCCGCAACGGTTACGTGGCCGCCCTCGGCCGGGTGCTGCGGCATTGCGGCATCGGCCTGATCCTCTACGCCGGCCTGATCGCGCTGACCTGGGTCGGCTTTCAGCACGTGCCAACCGGCTTCGTGCCGCCACAGGACAAGGGTTACCTGATCGCCTTTGTCCAGTTGCCCGACGGGGCCTCCATACAGCGCACCAAGGTCGTCGCGGACCGGATGGCGCAAATCATGCGCGAAACGCCGGGCGTTGGCCACGTGATCGAAATCGTCGGCCTCTCCTTCGTCACGCTCGGCAATCAACCCAACACGTCGAGCTTCTTCATCACGCTCAAGCCGTTCCGCGAGCGCGTGAAGGAGGGGCTGACCGGCGAGAAGATCGCAGCGAGCCTGCGGGCTAAGTTGGCGAGCATCCAGGACGGTTTCATCGGCGTTTTTGGCCCGCCGCCTGTGGACGGTCTCGGTATGGTGGGCGGTTTCAAACTCCAGGTGCAGGACCGCGGTCAGCTTGGCCCTGCCGCGCTGCAAGCGGCAACCTATCAACTCATGAACGCCGCCAACCAGGACAAACGGATTACCGGCGCCATTTCCACCTTCCGCGCCGGCGTGCCGCAGGTGTTTCTCGACGTGGACCGTGAGAAGGCCAAGATGATGAAGGTGCCGTTGAGCGCGGTCTGGGACACGCTGCAAATTTATCTCGGCTCGCTCTATGTCAACGACTTCAACGCGTTCGGCCGGCCCTACCGCGTCACCGCGCAGGCCGACGCGCCATTCCGCGCCAAGGCCTCCGACGTGGCCAATCTCAAGACGCGCAACGAGGCTGGGGAGATGGTGCCGCTCGGCACGATCGTGCATGCGCGTGACGTCACCGCGCCGGTCACCGTCATCCGTTACAATATGTATCCTGCCGCCGAAATCACCGGCGCGCCCGCGCCCGGCGTCAGCACCGGCGACGCCATCAAGGTCATGGACGAACTCGCCGACAGAATCCTCCCCCCCGGCATGGGCATTGAGTGGACGGAGATCAGCCTCCTGCAAATCATGGCCGGCAACACCGCCCTTTTCATCTTCCCGTTCTGCGTGCTGATGGTGTTCCTGGTCCTGGCCGCGCAATACGAAAGCTGGTCGCTGCCGCTGGCCATCGTCCTCATCGTGCCCATGTGTCTGCTCTTCGCCATCCTAGGCGTCTGGGCGCGCGGATTGGACAACAACCTTTTCACCCAGATCGGCCTCGTCGCGCTGATGGGGCTGGCTTGCAAAAACGCCATTCTCATCGTCGAGTTCGCTAAGCAAATCCAGGACACCGGCAAGAACCGCATCGAGGCTGCCATCGAAGCTTCTCGTTTGCGTCTGCGGCCGATTCTGATGACTTCGTTCGCGTTCGCCTTCGGCGTGCTGCCGATGATGCTCTCCGCCGGGGCCGGCGCCGAAATGCGCCGCTCCATCGGCACGGCGGTGTTTTGGGGCATGTTGGGCGTGACGTTCTTCGGCATCTTCCTGACGCCCGTTTTCTACGTCGTCATCCGCCGCGTCCTCGAAGGCCGCCAACTGGTCGCCGGCAAGCCGACCGTGGCGACGTCAGGAGCGGTGGCCGGCTTGCTGGTAATCGGGCTGGTCTCGACCCTGGCACTGAGCGGTTGCGCCGTGGGGCCGAACCATGGGGAGCCGGAAACCAAGGTTGCCGCAGCCTTCGCCAATGCCGGTCAGATCGGGGATTCGAGCGAGGACACCGCCGTCGCGTGGTGGCGCGGGTTCAAGGACGCGAAACTCGACGGCCTGATCGAGCGTGCCATCGCGTCCAACCACGACCTCCGCATTGCCACGGCTCGCGTGCGCGAAGCGCGCGCGTTGCGGATGGTGGTGGCTCTCGACGCCGTGCCCACCGTTCAAGCCAGCGGCGGCTACACCAAGAGCCTCACCAGCAAGGATGCCACCGGCCTTTCGCGGGAGAACCGCAAACACGAACTCTACGAAGCCGGCTTCGACGCGACGTGGGAACTTGATTTGTTCGGGCGCGTTCGCCGCTCCATCGAGGCCAGCACGGCGGAGGTCGGTCAGGCCGAGGCTGCAAAACGCGACGTGCTGGTCAGCCTTATTGCCGAGGTGGCCCGAAACTACATTGAACTTCGCGGCGCGCAGCTCCAACTGGATGTCGCGCGCAAGAACGCCGCCAACCAGCGCGACACGCTCGAAATCACCGAGTCCAAACTCCGTGCCGGCCGCGCCACCGAACTCGACGTCGCCCGCGCCCGCTCCCAGCTCAACGCCACGCTCGCGATCATCCCGCCGCTGGAGGCCGCCGCCAAACGCAGCATCCACCGCATCAGCGTCCTTACCGGCCAGCCGCCGACCGCGCTCGAAGCGGAGCTCGCCACACCGCAACCGATTCCATCGTTGCCGCCGCTGGTGTCCGTGGGAACGCCCGAACAACTGTTGCGCCGGCGCGCCGACATTCGCGCCGCCGAACGCGCCCTGGCCGCCGCCACCGCGCGCATCGGCGTGCAAACGGCGGATTTATTCCCGCGTGTGACCTTCAAAGGCGAGATCGCGCTGCAAGCCAGCGATTTCGCCGCCTTGGCCAAGGCTGGCACGGACACCTACTCCTTCGGCCCGCGCATCAGTTGGGCCGCGTTCGATCTGGGCCGGGTTCGCGCCCGCATCAACGCCGCCCAAGCCGGCGCCGACGCCGCACTCGCCAACTATGAGAAGACCGTTCTTCTCGCCCTGGAAGAAACCGAGAACGCGCTGGTCGAATATGGCCGCTCTCAGGCCCGGCGGGCTTACCTCCGCGCCTCCGCGCGCTCCGCCGAACAAGCCGTCAAGCTCGCCGACAACCGTTATCAGAGCGGCATCGCCGATTTCCTCCAAGTCCTTGACGCCCAACGCTCGCAGTTGTCCATCGAGGAACAACTCGCCCAAAGCGAAACCCGCACCGCCACCGCGCTGGTGGCGCTTTACAAAGCTCTCGGTGGCGGCTGGGAGATCGAACAAGGCCCCGCTGCGGCAAGACCGAGATTTGCTCCGACGAAACCCGACCGCGACAGGCTGTTGAGAGACTGACGCGCCGCCGTTCAGTTAGACCGTCCTACTTGCTGCCCGTCTTGCCCGGCACACCGCTCATCAGCGCGTTCAGCCGGCGGATCAGACCGCGATCTTCCCCCGCGGCGGGGCGGAGTTAGTGGATGGCGGCGCTGACCTCGGCGGGATGCGACCGGGCGGCCTGTCCGCGGATGCGCACCCCCGTGAGAACGGCCTCGCTCTTTGTGGCCGCCTCGTCGAGATGCGGCAGCACCATCGCGAGCGCCTCGGCGGGCGGCCCAATCCACGCCCGACGGTCCGCCGCAACTGACGTAGGCTTCGCGGACCTGGCCGATCGCGCCGCCCCAGATCAGTTGCGGCCAGTCGCCGTAGTCGCCCAACACACGCTGGCTGCCGCCGGAGAACACGCGACCGTAGCGGCGCGCGGCCTCGACCATCGCGCGGCCCTCGCGCACCGTGAGCGTCTCCGGTTTCTCGCAAAAAACGTCCTTGCCGCGCTTGCACGCCTCGATGGCGATGATCGCGTGCCAGTGGTCCGGCGTGCCGATCAGCACCGCGTCAATGTCCTCGCGCGCCAACAGCTCGCGGAAATCGAGGTAGGCCGCGCAATCGGCGTTGCCGTATTGCGCGTCCACAAGTTTCTTGGCGCGTTCGCAATGCGCCGGCACCGGATCACACACTGCAAACATCTGCACCTCGTCAAAGCCCATCAGGCTGCGCATATCGCTCGTGCCCCGTGCTCCGACACCGATGGCACCCATGACGATCCGTTCGCTGGCCGGCATCCGTCTCTGCCGGCTCTTCGCGCCGAGCGCGAGGGCGGGGACGACAAGCGAGCCGCCCGCGAGTGTGGTTGCGCTCTTCAAGAAACCGCGACGAGTCACAGGACACAGATGACTGGACATGAGGTTATTCTCTGTCATGTCCGGTCCAGGTTGGCGCTACTACTTTTGGGTCCTTCGGCTGCTTCGACCACTCCGCTCAGCACTCCGTAATGACTTTGAAACCCATCAGGCCGGCGAGATGGTGGACGCCCCGCGTGTGGTCGCCGTAGAAGACGACGCGGTGCAGCAGCGTGCGGATGTCGCGATACCGCTTCATGTCGGCCGACCAGTTGTCCATCATCTTCTGCGCGTCGCCGTTCACCGCCACGGTGATCTGCGTGCGGCAGCCGCGGTCGTCGAACTGACGCGGCTTGCTTTCGATGATCCGGCCCGTGCTGATCAGCATCGCCTCGTCGTCAATGAACTTCGCGCAGGTGATCGGCTGGGCGACTCGCATCGCAACCTCCAGCGACGCGCCGCGGTTGTCGTCGCGGTGCGTGCGGATGGTGAACGGCGCGCGCGGCGTGCCGGGGCCATCCATCCGCGTCGGCGAGACGCAGTGGGCGTGGATGACGGCGTTCTTGGAGGTGTCGAACAACGGGTCGGTGATGAAGCCCGGTTTCTGAAACGCGTAGGCGAACAAGAGCATCGTCAGCGTGCTGTCCAGATCAGCTTCGCACGCGCCGACGAAACCCTCGTCGCACAACTGCGCGAAGCCGAGACATGGATAACCGAGGATTTGGATCGGGATGCCGCCGAGGCAGTTGACCGCGATGGCCTGCGCCTTCGCGTCGGCCATCAGTTGCTTCATCGCCAGATACATCTTCGCGGACTTGACGATCTCCGCGCGGCTCGGTTCGACGATCTTGCGGGCGGGCGTGATAAACAGGCGACGGGCAATCTCCGAGGCCAGTTTCTCGTCCACCGCCTTGTGTGCGGCGACCAACTGGTCGGTGGCGACCTCGATGATCTGCGGTCCAAACCGCTCGCGGATGTCCTTCGCCCGAGCGCCAGCCTTGGCGGAGGCGAGCAGAACCTGTCTCGCGCATCTGGCCGACGCTCTTGAGCAGCGCGATGGCCGTGCCCAGTTCCCGCCAGTCGCGCGTGGCCATCAACGCCACGCGTTTGCCCTCGCGCCGGGCCTGGCTGACATACATCCACTGATGGCCGCTGTAGGGCTGGCTAAAAACGACGGTGGGCTTGCCGCCCTGGACGATGCCCGCGAGGTCGCCGCGAATGCCGAGGTGGATGCAGAGCACGCCGGCCACGTCGTCGCGCGCGACGATCTTCGGCACGGCTTCCTTCGCGCCCACGACCAAGTCGCCGCCGACCAGTTCCACTTCGGGAAACCTCGGCATCAGTCCGGCGAGAAACTTTTCGAACCTCGCCTTCTCCGCCGGCGCGTCGAACTCCGGC
>JAOACV010000203.1 GCA_026417675.1 Verrucomicrobiia bacterium | reverse complement strand
CCGTTTCGGGCGCAGACGGCTGTTGTTTGCCTGCGCGCTGCTTTACGCCGCTTCGGGCCTGTTGTCGGCCATCCCGCGCACGTTCGAGCAATTCCTCGCGGCGCGGTTCCTCAGCGGACTGGGCATCGGCGCGTCCTCGCTGGTCTGCCCGATCTACATCGCGGAGATTTCGCCGGAGAAATGGCGCGGCCGGCTTTGCTCACTGTTCCAACTCGCCATCGTCGTCGGCATCTTCCTGACGTTGTTCGTCAACAAGCTGATCCAAGGCATGGGCGACGACGCTTGGAACACCTTGCTCGGCTGGCGCTGGATGCTCGGCATGGAGGTCGTGCCTGCCGTCGTGTTCATCGCCCTGCTGTTCGCCGTGCCCGAAAGCCCGCGCTGGCTCACCCAACAGGGCCGCGAGAGCGAGGCGCGCGCGATTTTGGAAAAGGTCGGCGGCGCCGCGCACGCCGGGCGTGAATTGGATGCCATCCGCGACGCTCTGAGCGCGGAAGAGGGACGATTCTCGGAACTGTTCACGCGAACCTACTTCCGCCCCGTGTTGATCGCCGTGCTCATCATGGCGTTTTCACAGTTCTGCGGCATCAACGCGATCATCTACTACTCGACCAAAATCTTCGAGTCCGCGGGCGCGGTGAAAGATGCCGCGTTCGCCTCGTCGGTCTGGGTCGGGCTGACGAACCTGGTGTTCACTTTCGTGGCCATTGGCTTCGTGGACAAGGCGGGCCGCAAGCCCCTCCTGCTCGTCGGCACCGCCGTGCAAACCGCGGCGCTCGCCTCGATTGGATGGATGTTTCACGCGCAGCACAGCGGCATCGGCCTGCTGGTGTGCGTGCTGGCGTTCATCAGCGCCTTCGCCATGGCAATGGGTCCCATTTCGTGGATTCTCTGCTCGGAGATTTTCCCCAACAAAGTCCGCGGCCGCGCGATGTCCGTGGCTACCTTCACCATCTGGACCTCCTGTTACATTGTCGCGCAAACCTTCCCGATGCTCAACGACAGCCCGTCCATCGGCCCCGCGATCACGTTTTGGATCTATGGCGCCGTGAGCCTGGCGTCGTTTGTCTTCGTGCTCTGGATGGTGCCCGAGACCAAGGGCAAGAAGTTGGAAGACATCGAGCGTTACTGGCACAGCCGCCTTTGATCCTTTTGAACCACCAACCCCAAAGCGTTATGAAGAAACCGATCCTCGTCACATCGTTGCTGGGCGGGCTGCTTTCGGCCCTGAACGCCGCCGACTGGAAACCCGCGCCCTGCCCCATCCCAACCCCGTGGACCGAGAAGGTGAATCCGGCCAAGCCGTGGCCGGAGTATCCGCGGCCGCAGATGGTGCGCCCCCAATGGACCAACCTCAACGGCCTTTGGGATTACGCCATCACCGACCTCGACGCACCGCAGCCGGCGAAGTTCGATGGCAGGATTCTCGTGCCGTTTCCCATCGAGTCCGCGCTCTCCGGCGTGAAGAAGCCCGTCACGGACAAGCAGCGGCTCTGGTATCGGCGCGCGNTCGCCGCGCCGAAACTCGACGGCGGCAAGCGGCTGCTCCTGCACTTCGGTGCAGTGGACTGGGAGGCAAAGGTTTTCGTCAACGGCAAACCTGTCGGCGAGCACCGCGGCGGTTACGACGCGTTCACGTTTGACATCACCGACGCGGTGAAAGCCGGCATGGGCAATGAACTGGTCGTGGCGGTCTTCGACGCCACCGGCGGTTATCAGCCGAAGGGCAAGCAACATTTCCCCGCCATCGAGAAGCCCGGCGGCATCATGTATACGCCCTGCACCGGCATCTGGCAGACAGTGTGGCTCGAAACCGTGCCGGTGGGCCATATCGAATCGCTGAAGATCGTGCCCGACGTGGACGCGGGCTGCGTGCGGGTGACGGTGAACGCGAAATGCGGCTGTGAGGTGAGACTCGCCGCGCTTGACGGGCGGAAGACCGTCGCCACCGCCTCTGGCAGCGTTGGCCAGCCCATCGCGCTGCATATCCCCCACGCCAAGCTCTGGTCGCCCGACTCACCGTTCCTCTACGACCTGCGCGTCGAGTGCGGCCCGGACGTCGTGAAGAGCTACTTCGGCATGAGGAAGATCGCGCTCGGCAAGGACGAGCGCGGCATCACGCGGCTGATGCTCAATGGCAAGTTCGTGTTCCAGAGCGGACTGCTCGATCAGGGGTTCTGGCCCGACGGCATCTACCTGGCGCCTACCGACGAGGCGTTGCGCTACGACATCGAAATGACGAAGAAGCTCGGCATGAACATGGCGCGCAAACACGTGAAGGTGGAGCCGGACCGCTGGTATTACTGGGCCGACAAACTCGGCTTGCTCGTGTGGCAGGACATGCCCAGCGCCGCTGTCGGCAAAGGCGCCGGCAAGGACAAGCAAACCGGCGAGGTGCGCGACGGCACGGCAGTCTCGCCTGAAGCCGGCGCGCAGTTCGAGAAGGAACTCCGGGCGATGGTCGAGACGCACTGGAACCATCCCTCGATCATTCTGTGGGTCGTGTTTAATGAAGGCTGGGGTCAGCACGACACGCCGCGGCTCACGAAATGGGTCAAGCACCTAGACCCGTCGCGCCTCGTCACCAACGCCAGCGGCTGGCACGACATTCCCGCCGGCGACATCGTGGACATGCACAAGTATCCCGGCCCCGGCAGCCCGTCGCCGGAGCCGACGCGCGCGGCGGTGCTGGGCGAATTCGGCGGTCTCGGACTGGCGACGCCGGGACACATCTGGGTTCAGAAGACATGGGGCTACCGCGGCATGAGCGACCAGCGCACGCTCACCAAGAAATACTGCGACCTGTGGCGGCAGGTCTGGCAACTCAAGGACGACCCCGGCCTTTGCGCCGCCGTCTATACGCAGACGACGGATGTGGAGACTGAGTGTAACGGCCTGCTCACCTACGACCGCAAAGTGGTGAAGGTGGATTTGCAACAAGCCGCCGACGCCGCGCGCGGCAAACTCCCGCCACCGCCACAGATCAAGGTCATCGTGCCGACCTCGGAGGCCGCGCCCGTCAATTGGCGCTACACCACCGACAAACCCGCCGATGGCTGGTTCAAGCCGGGTTTCGACGCGTCGTCATGGAAGGAAGGCCCGGCCGGTTTCGGCGCCAAAGTCCCGAACGCCGAGGGCCGCACGCCGTGGAAGACCAGCGATATCTGGCTGCGGCGCGAGGTCGAACTGCCCGAAGGCAAACTGCATCACCCGATGTTCCGCTGCTACCACGACGAGGACGTGGAGATCTACGTCAACGGCGTGCTCGCCGCAACGGGACAAGGTTTCACGACAAACTACGAGGAGATAGAGCTGACCGACGAAGGCCGCGCCGCGCTCAGACCCGGCAGAAACCTCATCGCCATCCACTGCCGCCAGACCTCTGGCGGCCAATACATTGACCTCGGCATCGTGGATGAGATCGAAACGCCCAAGTAACTGACGTGGAGTGCCTTGTGCCGCGGTGGGGAAGAGTGGCGCAAGGCGGTGCGCAAGCCTTAAGGCGGAGAGGCCGCGAGGCTTTTCTTTATTTGCGGGCGCGAGTGGGCTACGCTTGGTGCCATCATGAAATCTTTGCCGACGGATATTTCCATTGCGGGTGTTGAGGTCAGCTACGAGCATCACGCGTATCGCACGCCGTTGAAATTTGGCGGGGTGCCGGTGACGCACGCGGTGCTGTTAAACGTTCGGCTGCGGGCGCGGACGCGGACGGGGCGCGAGGCGGAGGGAAGCGGCTCGATGCCGCTGGGAACGGTGTGGTCGTTTCCGAGCAAGACGATTCCGGAGCCGACGCGCTTGGAGGCGATGAAGACGCTGGCGGAGAAGATCGCCGCGCTGTTGCGCGACTGCGACTTGTGCGCGCATCCGGTGGAGTTGAGCCACGCGTTGGAGCCGGAGGCGTTGAAACTGGCGGCGGCGACGCGGCGGTCGTTGAAGCTGGCCGAGCCGATCCCCAAGTTGTGCACGCTAGTGGTGTTCAGCGCGTTCGACGCGGCGTTGCACGACGCCTACGGCAAGGTCCACGGCCGGCACGTGTATGATTGCTACGGCGCGGAGTGGATGAACGCTGATTTGGCGCGATATTTGGACGCATCGTTTGCCGGGGAGCACCTGGACCGTTACTCATTGCGCCGACCCAAGCCGCGGATGCCGCTGTATCATCTGATTGGCGCGCTGGACGCGTTGACCGATGCGGACGTCAAAGAGCGCCTCAACGACGGCCTGCCGAACACGCTGGGCGAGTGGATCGAGAAGGACCAGCTCACGCACCTGAAGATCAAGCTCAACGGCGACAACGCCGACTGGGATGTGAACCGCATCCTCGCCATCGAGCGCGTGACGGCGGAGGCGCAGGCGCGGCGCGGCGTGGAGCGGTGGTTTTACTCGCTGGATTTCAACGAGCAGTGTCGGAATGTGGAGTATCTGCTGGAAGTGTTGCGGCGCGTGCAGGAGGGCAACCCGGCGGCGTTCGGGCGCGTTGCCTACGTCGAACAGCCGACGGCGCGCGACTTGAAGGCACACCCGGAGAACAAGATGCACGCGGCGGCGAAGCTCAAGCCGGTGGTGATTGACGAGTCGCTGGTGGATTACGAGACCTTCCTGCTGGCGCGCGAGCAGGGCTACAGCGGCGTGGCCCTGAAGGCGTGCAAAGGCCAAAGCCAGGCCTTGTTAATGGCGGCGGCGGCGCAGAAGAACAACATGTTCCTCTGCGTGCAGGACCTGACCTGTCCCGGCCAGTCGTTCCTCCACTCAGCCGGCTTGGCGGCGCATATCGGCCCTGTGACGGCGATCGAGGGTAACGCGCGCCAATATATGCCCGGCGCCAACGCGGCGTGGGCGAAGCAGTTCCCCGGCACCTTCACCGTGACCAACGGGATGATCGAGACGGGATGCTTGGACAAGGTCGGGCTGGGGCACTGAACGGATATGGAGTGACGAAACAACGGAGCATCAGGGTGGCGCGCCGGCAATCTTCTGAAGCCCGCGTTCTGCGGATTGGACTTTGGGACTTGCTTGATGTTTCGTCGCTGCGCGCAACCCCGCCAGCACGCGGCGGATGTCCGCCAATTTCGCCGGCGCGGTCCGGCCGGAGAGCCGCGGAAACCTGCCGCTGATCTGCACGTAGTCATCGCCGCGGCTGAGCATGATTTTGTCACCGCGCGTCTCGATGGCCGTCACGCCCAAATCGCCTGCGAGAAGCTTCAGCGCCGTCAGTTGCAGCAACAACTCCGCCGCCGCCGGCAGTGGCCCAAATCGGTCGCGCAGTTCCTGACGCAGCAGGTTGACCTCTTCCCCTGACGCCGCCTGCGCGATCCGGCGATACAACTCGATCCTCTGGCGCGAGTCGCCCACGTAGTCGTGGGGCAAGAAACACGGCTCGCGGCGCGCACCTTCCACTTCCGGATTTGCGCTTGGCGTTTCCTCTGCCTCCGAGGGCGTCATGGCGAGGAAATCCAGCCGTGTGCGGACCTCGATGCGCGGTTTGACCTCCTGGCCTTTCAGACGCGCGATGCTCTCGCGCAGCAACTGACAGTAAAGCTCAAACCCCACCGCGGTGATGTGGCCGCTTTGTTGC
>JAOACV010000202.1 GCA_026417675.1 Verrucomicrobiia bacterium | reverse complement strand
GATTACGGGGAGGTGATCTTCATCAAACCGAAGCCGCGAGCCGGCGGCGGGAAGTAGTGACTGTTGTCTGAAGTGTTTTCACCTTGCCTGACTCCGCGCTCTGGAGTTTGATGGCTGCGTGAAGCCTGGCCGTAAGCTCGTAGAATTTGGTGCGCCAAGCTGCTCCGATTCGGAAATTCTCGCGATTCTGCTCGGCAGTGGCGGCCGCGGCTACACCGCGCTTGACTCAGCGCGCGCCCTGCTCGACAAATACGGCACTCTCGCCAGTCTTATGGGTCGGCCGCTGGAGGAGATTGCTGCGATTCGCGGCATCAAGACCGTGCGCGCGGTGCGCCTGGCAGCGGTGTTCGAGTTTTGCCAGCGGGTGTTAAAGGAAATAGACCGGGAAGTGTGATGAAGAAAACCGAACTGTCCAACGTGAAGATCGGAACGATCCGGCCCCCGGCGTTCGAGCACATCAACCGCCAGATTCCCCCGGAGCCGCACACGGCCATGTATGTCTGGCACAAGTATTGGTCGCGCAAGACCTGGAACGTGGTCGCCGAGCACATCAAGGCTTACACGCGCGAGCACGAGATCGTTTTTGATCCCTTTGCCGGCAGCGGTGTGGTGGCCATCGAGGCGGCCCGCAACAAACGCCGAGCCATCGTCTGCGACCTCAATCCCGCCGCCAGCCGCATCACCGAGCTGACGCTGCGGCCGGTGAACACGCTGAAGCTCTTGCAAGCCTTTGAGCGGGTTCGCGACCGCGTGAAGAAACCGATCGAGGAGCTTTACACCATCCACTGCCTCAAATGCAGCGCGCCGCTGGTGGCGGATTGCTTTGTGCGCGAGGGCGACGAAGTGGCCGAGGTGCGTTACAAGGGCTGCCCCCAGTGTGGCCATCGGTGCGCGACCGGCTGCAAACCGCGCAGGAAGGACCTGGACGCGCTCGACGAACTGGAACGCAAGCGGATCGCGCTTTGGTATCCGCGCAACCAGCTTTACTATGCCGACGGAGAGCCTTTCAAAGAGAAGCAGCGCTTCGAATCGCTCGACGCGCTGTTTACGCGGCGCAATCTCCGGGCCGCAGCGATGCTTCGCGAAGCGATCGAGTCCGAGGCGAGTCCCCAACTGCGGAAGTTCCTCCTTGGGGCGTTCACCTCGATGATCCATCTCTGCACACGGATGTGCCCCGCGCTTGAGCCGGGCGAGGGCAATCATCAAACCGCTTTCAGCTCGACGTGGAACCAGCACAGCTATTGGTCGGCGAAGCGTTACCTGGAAGCGAACGTCTGGGACAAGTTTGAAAGCGCCGCGATCGGCCATCAGGGCCTGCTCAAGGCCAAAAACGAGTCCAACGAGTTGCTGGGCGACGTGAAGCTGACCAACGATTGGCGCAAGGTGCTCGACGGCGAGGCGGACATTGCGGTCGTCACCGACGACTGCATCGAGTTGATGAAGCGGTTGCCGGACGAGTGCGTGGACTATATCTTCACCGACCCGCCTTACGATGCCTCGGTGCAGTATGGCGAGCTGTCTTTCCTCTGGAACGCTTGGCTGAAGGAGGACTTCCGCTACACCGAGCGGATTGCGGCGCACGAAATCGTCCGCAACGAGAGGCAGAAGAAACCGTTCGAGGTCTATTACGCGCTGCTCAACAACAGCTTTCAGGGCTTCTACCGCGTGCTGCGCCCGGAGCGGTATCTGACCCTGACGTTCCATAATCCCACCTTCAAGGTCCGCAACGCCACGGTGCGCGTCGGCGTGGAGGCCGGCTTTGATTACGAGCATCTACACCACCAGCCGCTCGGCCAAGTGTCGGCCAAGGCGATGCTTCAGCCGTTCGGCAGCGCGCAGGGAGACTTCTACCTGCGCTTTGCCAAGAGCGCGCGACCAGCGCGACAGATGGAGGAAATCAGCGAGGAACGGTTCCGCCGGATCGTTATCGAGACGTGCCGCAAAGTGATCGCCGAGCGCGCCGAGCCCACACCCTACACGATCCTCATCAACCAAGTGGACCCGGTGCTGGCCAAGCGCGGCTTGTTCGGCACGCTGCAAACCGGCCTCGACGTCAAGACCGTGCTGGAGCAGAGCCTCGGCAGCGAGTTTGAACTGGTGGACGCGAAGCTTGGCGGTGCCGCCGGCAAACTCTGGTGGTTTGCCGACAAGACCTTCGCCGAGCGGCTGGAAGCGGTGCCGCTGACGGAGCGGGTTGAGGCAACCGTTTTCCGTTGCTTGCACGAGAAGGGCCGCGTGAGCTTCACGGAAGTCTGGGACACGGTCGCGCGGGAATTCCCGAACTCGCTGACATCCGACAGCACCAGCATTCGGGAAGCACTCGAGCTTTATGGCCACAAGGTGACCGGCGGGGCGTGGATGTTGCGCGACGAAATTCGCCTCCGGCTGACCAGCCACAGTGAGTTGATCGCCCTGCTCGCGCAGATCGGCCGGGCGCGCGGCCACGACATCTGGATCGGCCAGCGCGAGCAGCGGGAACTGGCGGGCGGCCTAGCCGAGTCGCAGCGGTTGCGCGATCTGGTGACGGCCAAACCGGCGGCCCTCGATGGCGTGACCAATCTGCGGCCGGAGCTCGAAATGGATTTGCTTTGGCTGCGGGGCAACGAGGTCGTGCGCGCCTTCGAGGTGGAATGCACCACCACCATGACCAGCGGCCTGCAGCGCGGCTCCAACCTGCCCGCCGGCGTGCCCAAGACGATGGTCATTCCCGAGGAGCGCGAGCGCGACTTTGTGCGCAAAATGAAGTCGCCGCTGTTCAGCCATCATTTCGCGCAAGAGAACTGGAGCTTACTGTTCTTCGACGTCTTCCGGCAGGCGTTCGCGCAGGCCAAGAGCAAGACCGCCATCGAGCCGCTCTTGGGTAAAAAAAAACCGTCCTCAACCTACGCGCCGCAAGCGGTTCGCGAGAACCAAGGGTTCTTGAGTTTCAGTTCGGAAGACACCCAACCGGCAGTTGTGGATATGGTCGCTGAACGGCCGGTCTCAAACGAGGGTTGAAAGAGTGGCGCGGGAACAGGCGGCTGCCGTGACGGAGAAGCGGGCCAAGGGCCCAAAACCGGCGCGGCCGATGCCTTTTTTGACGAAAGGGCGGTTCCGGGCGGCAGGCCGAAGAAAGCGCGGCAGGCGGGCAGGCGAGCTGGCGTCGCATCCGCAAACGCGGCTTGCCGCCGCCATGGAGGCGACAAGCCTGAACGGGGCCATCGGCGGGATTGCGGAAGTTTGGTGGTGTCTTGGAGCGCAGGGCGGCCTAGAATCCAGCCATGAAAATGATCGCTCATTGGTTGCCGGCGGCGTTCTGCGCGGCGCTGTCAGTCATCGCGCTCTCGGCGGAGACGGGCCGGGATTCCGGGGCGTGGAGGCCGGCGTTCTATTGTTTCCTGCCCATGTGTTTCGTTTTTCTGGCGCTGGCGACATCCCGGATGCAGCGCGAGATGGACGATCTGCGGAGGCAAGTGGCCGAGTTGCAGCAAAAGAAACCGAGTTGAGCAGTTGACGGCGGGTGCCGGCCCGGCGGGGACGCGGGCGGTTTTTTCTTGTGGCGCGCTAACGGCGGGCGGTGGCAAACTGCGCCGCATGGATGCCGTTGGGAATCTCGTTTCCGTTGCTGCCTCCCGCGGATTGAAGTTTCTCCTCGTTGGGGGCCATGCGGTGGCCATGCATGGCTACGGCCGCACAACGAAGGACGTGGACATTCTGGTTTGCAAGGACGACCGCGACCAGTGGTTGGAGATCATGACGGCGTCGGGATGGGCGCTGCATCACGATGGCGGCACATTCTTGCAGTTCAGACCGTCCGCCGGCGACGGCTGGCCTGTGGACCTCATGCTGGTCAACGCCGCGACCTTCGGCAAGATGCTCGCCGACTCCATTACTGCGCAGCTCGACGCGGCCACCGTGCCGGTGGTTTCGTTGAATCACCTGCTGGCGCTCAAACTCTTTGCACTCAAACAAAAACAGTCGCATCGTGCCGTGAAAGACATGGACGACTTGCTCAACCTCATCCTGAAAAACGGCGTGGACGCGCGCTCCGCCGCGTTCCGGGAACTGGTGGAGAAATATGGCGATGCCAAGCTCTACAAAAAAATCTGCCAAGCCATCCGCGCCTGAAACGGCGGCCTTCCAGCCGAAGCGGCCGGATTTGGAGTTGCCCGACTGGTCCGGCTGCGACCGCGAAGCGCCGCCGATGACGCTGACCGAAATGCATCGCCTCAGCGAACAACTGCTCCGGTCTGCAAAGCGACAGCCGTGGTCGAGTGGCGAGGACGATGCGCCGTGTGCGGCTGAGTTCATCCTTTGAGGCCGCTGGCCGCGTATCCTCGCACCATCACTGTGAGATGCTAAAGCACGCAAAAGGAACAACCATCATGTCACGACACCGGATTGGCGCGCTGGGAATCGCCGCGTGGCTGGCGCTCGGCGGCGCGGCGCGGGCGGAAACGAAGTTCACGCTGGAAACAATGCCGCGGATTGATGTGCATACGCACATCGGCAACACGTGGGAAACGCTCGACGAGGTGATGGAGCTGCGCAAAGCGATCCGGGAGCAGCTCCACGCGGACCTGGCAATGTTCATCAGTCTGGGCCGGGCCGAGCCGCCGGACATGGACGAGCTGCGCAAGCGTTACCAGGGGCGGATCCAATGGTGCATCAGCGACTTCACGATCAAGGACGGGCTGCGGTTCTCGCCGCAGGAGCTCACCGAGTGGCAGAAGCGCGGCGTGATGGGCTTCAAGTTCTATCCGGGCTGGGACCGCGGCGTGCAGATAGACCTGCCAGCCAACGACCCGACCTTCGACAGGATGGAACAGATCGGCATGGTGGCGGCGTCGCCGCACGTGGCGAACCCCTGCGGGACGTTCGGCCGGCGCACGGAATGGTTTGCCGAGCCGGTGGAGTTTTGGCGGCAGCAGCACGCTTGGGAGAACGTGCTCAAGAAACACCCGCGCCTGGTGGTGGTCAACGCCCACATGCTGTGGCTCTGCTACTCCGACGAGCAGTTGGACTACCTGCGCTACATGCTAAAGACGTATCCGAATCTCAACGTGGACCTCGCCACCGTGCCGATTTTCCTCCACGCCGTCGGCCGCGACAACCTGCGCGCGTTTATGATCGAATATGCCGACCGCATATTGTTCGGCACCGACCTCGCCAGCAAGTGGTTCGTGCCGGAACTGGACAAGAAGTTCCCGAAGATCAAAGACAAAGTGCCGCAGTATCAGCGCTACTTCGAGTTTCTGGAGACGGCCAAGGAGATGCCGAGCGGCATCAAGGACGAACACAAGATGCGCGGCCTGGCGCTGCCGCTGGATGTGCTGGAGAAAATCTACTTCCGCAACGCGATGCGCATCTACCCGCACATCGCCGACACGCTGAAGCAACTGGGCTACTTCGGGAAAGTCGAATCGAAAAAAGCCGCTGGTGAATGAAGGTCTTTCCGCCCGCATACCTTTGGCATCAGGAGACTCTCCGATGAGTGATCATGTCCGGCGCACTGGCGAGGTTGGCGCACCCTTGGCTCGGCTGGTCTTGGGACAGAGCCTGTCCCGGATACTTCGCGCGCGTTGTAGCCGCCGACGCAAGGAGGCGGAGAGCGGAAAGGGTGACCGTGTTGCG
>JAOACV010000201.1 GCA_026417675.1 Verrucomicrobiia bacterium | reverse complement strand
CTCGCCTCGCAGCCCAGCGCGAGAAGGATGGCCCATTCAAGTTGTGTGGTCTTCGTGCGGCGATCATCCTCACACACTTTGCCCCGCCCCCGGGCGATTCATCTCGCAGCAATCTTGTTCCGCCTCGGAGCAATCCGGTGTAGTCTATCGGGGTGCTCATGAAACATGCTGCGGTCCTCTCACTCGCCGCGCTTCTGCTCGCTGGCGCGGGACTTCTTTCCTCCGCTGCGGCCGCCGACTTCTACGTCGCGCCCAAGGGCGATGACGGCAACCCCGGCACCAAAGACAAACCTTTCGCGACGCTGGAGGCCGCGCGCGACGCGGCGCGGAAGGCTGGCGCGGGGCCGCATCGCATCGTCGTGATGCCAGGCGACTACTTTCTGGCGAAGACGCTGGAACTCGACGCGCGCGACAACGGCCTGACCATCGAGGCAGACGCCGTCGGCAAGGCCACGCTCTACGGCGGCGCGCTCGTGACCGGCTGGCGTCGCGACGGCGAGAAGTTCTCGTGCGCGGAGGCGCCGGCGTGGGATTTCCGCGCGCTGGTGGTCAATGGCCGGCTGGCGGAACGGGCGCGGTTGCCGGAGACGGGCACGTTCACGCACAAGAGCGTGTTTGACGTGCGCTGGCTGTCGTCGGTCGGCGGCGGTTGGGAGCGCAAGCCGACACAGGAGGAACTGACGACGCTGCTCTACGACGCGAAGGACATTCCCGCGACGCTGGAGCCGAAGAACGCCGAGGTGCGCGTCTATCACATGTGGGACGAGTCCCTCTGCGGCGTCGCGCGCAACGACATCGAGCGGCAGACGCTGACGTTTTCCACGCCCGCGGCGCACCCGCCCGGCGCGTTCGGCGTCAAGAAATACGCTGTCTTCAACACGCGCGAGGGCATGACGCGGCCCGGCCAATGGTATCTCGATCGCGCGGCGGGCCGTGTTGTGTATTGGCCGCTGGCGGGTGAGGACATGACGAAGGCCAAGGTCGTCGCGCCGCGGTTGGAGCGGGTCATCCGCATCGCCGGCAACGCGAAGCAGCCGGTGGAGAAGATCACTTTGCACGGCCTTTTGATTCAGGCGACCACCACGCCGCTGAAGCCCGGCGGGTTCGGCGCCTACGCATTCGATGGCGCGCTCAGCGTGGACCGGGCACGGGAGTGCGCGTTCGAGAAGCTCGAAGTCTGCACCGTCGGCGGCCAGGGCATCGTTGCGCGACAGGCAACCGCCTGCCGCATCACTGACAGCCACATCCACCACACCGGCGCATGCGGCATCAAGGCGGACGGTTCCGCGACGCTTATCGCCCGCAACCACATCCATCACGTCGGCGCGTATTACCCGAGCGCGGTCGCGTTGTCCGTGTCCACCCAGGGTTGGCGCAAAGGCGACAAGGGGTTCCACGTCTGCCGCAACGAAATCCACGACACGCCCTATAGCGGCATCATCGGCAGCGGCGGCAACCACGTCTTCGAGGAGAACCTCATCTACCGCGTCATGCGCGAACTGCACGACGGCGCGGCCATCTACGGCGGCATGTCGCGTTGCATCCTGCGCGGCAACATGGTCCGCGACGTGGTTAAGATGGGCGAAGGCTACGGCGTGTCGTCCTACTACCTCGACGAGGGCGCGCAGGACTGCATCGTCGAGCGCAACGTCTCCGTCGGCGTCGAACGCCCCACCCACAACCACATCGCTCGCAACATCATCATCCGCGACAACGTCTTCATCGCCGAGACGAACATGACGCTGTCGTTCGCGCGCTCCGGCGGCATCACGTTCCAAAGCAACACGCTGTTCGTCCCCGGCGACATCACCATCGGCCAGCCGAACGCGATCAAGCTCTGGACCAACAACGTCGTCTTCCGCAACGGCGTGGGCAAAGCCGGCGCACCGCAGGCGTTCACCATCAACGACGCCATGCCGCCCGTGCCGGCGCCCGCGCGGAGGAATTATGCGGCGGTGGTCGAGCGCGTATCCAAACCGCCGACGCTGGACGGCGAGATCGGCTGGGACGAATGGCCGCGCACGACGCTGCACCTCGACCGCGAGCCGTCGCGCTGGAATGCCAGCGGCGCGCCGGTCTATGCCAAGCTCGCCTACGACAATCAATGCCTCTACGTCGCGGTGAACGTGACGATGTTCGAAGCCGACAAGCTCACCACCGGCACGAAGTGGGGCAAGGACGACGGCGCAGAGGTCTGCATCGCCGGCAAGACGCCCGACGGTAAGCCCGTCACCTTCGTTGTCCACGGCTTCGCCAACGGCACCTGCGAGAGCGTCACGCTGGCCGGCGCGCCCGCCGACGCCGCCGAACGTCTGGGCAAGGCTGTTCGTTTCGCCGCGAAGTCCTACCGCAGCGGTTTCGGCGGCGGCTGGCGCAGCGAATGGGCCATCCCGTGGGACGCCCTCGGCCTGAAGCCGACGCGCGGCCAGAAGATCGCCTTCAACCTCGGCGTCCGCCGCGTCGAGGACGGCGTCTGGCGCTGCTACGAAGGCACGCTTCGCCAAAACTGGCGGCTCGACGAGGCGGGGACCATGCAGTTGAAGTGAGGCGTCGGGAGCGAGTCGGCATCTCACGCCACGATCTCGGCGGCCCCAAGTGCTTGCAGAAACCGGCTCCGCGGCAGGGTTTCGACGCCGTCTTCGGCCTTGCGAGGGCGGGCAACGCGGCGGCTGGGTTCGCCAAGGAGCCG
This sequence comes from Verrucomicrobiia bacterium, assembly GCA_026417675.1. Classification (GTDB taxonomy): domain Bacteria; phylum Verrucomicrobiota; class Verrucomicrobiia; order CAIQCK01; family CAIQCK01; genus JAOACV01. The sequence continues at coordinate 2,993 of JAOACV010000201.1, read as the reverse complement.
CGGTCTGCAATCGGCGCATCGAGGATGCATCGGGCTGCGCCGTTGGGTGAACGCACAACGCCGACGGTTGCCAACCGCCGTTGCTTGCCCAGCCGGTGCCCTCAACGGCCTCGCCGTCTGCATTCGGCATCGTTCCGGCTCTAGCCTGCGGCCGGCTTGGTTTCCTCCTTGTAGCGGAACAGCAGCGCGAAGAGCGCCAGAATGACCAGACCGGCGATGGTGGCCACCATCCAAATGCTGTCCCAAGCCTTCTTGTCGCCGACGGTGTATTGCTGAACCACCCAGCCGCAAACGTTGGCGCCGACGAAGAAGCCTGCGCCGAGAGTCACCAGCGAGATGAAACCCTGCGCCTTGGTGCGGATGCCCGCCGGCGCCATTTTGTCCACGTAGATGTAAGCGAGCACGAAGAAGAACACGTAGCAGATGCCGTGGATGGCGACGCCGGTGTAAAGCGGCCACACGGCGTTCTGGTTGAAGCCGAGGTAGAACAGGAAATAGCGCAGCGTCCAGCCGGCCATCGCCGTGACGAATACCCACTTCACGCCCCAGCGAAGCAGGAAGAACGGCATGACCAGCATGAACAGGATCTCCGACATCTGGCCCAGCGTCATCGTGCCGGGGACGTTCTGGATGCCGGAGTCTGCTAGGAACGCGGGCGTGAAGCTGAAGTAAAGGTTGATCGGTATGCAGAACAGGAACGCCGCAACCACAAACACGGCAAAGGAGCGGTCGCGCAGCAGTTGCAACGCGTCCAGCCCCAACACGTCGCGCGCCGTCACCGGCTGCCCCGCGCCCTGCGGCGGCGTGTGCGGCAGCGTCAGGCAGTAGAGGCCGGTCAACACCGACACCGCCGAGCCGATCTGGAATGAAATGGGCGTCGTGGTGGCCTTCTGGCCGAACAACCCCAGAATCTGGCCCGCCACGATCCAGCCGACGGTGCCCAGCACCGCCACGCGCGAAAATTGTTTGCCCGGATCGGTCATTTGTTTCATCGCCAGGGCGTTGGCCAGGGCCAGCGTCGGCATGAAACAGAGCGTGTAAGCAATCAGCAGCGGGTAAAACACTCCGAAGGCGGCCGTCTGCGAGACGGCGAACATCAGGATGCCGCCAAGGATGTGCAGCGCCGCCATGATCTTCTCGGTGGCGAAGAACCGGTCGGCCACCATCCCAACAAAGAACGGCGAGATCATCGCCGCCAGGCCGGTGGAGTTGTAGGCCAGGCCGACCTGTTGCGGCGTGAAATGCAGCACGCCCAGCAGATAGGGTCCCATGGTGACAAACCAGACGCCCCAGATGAAGAACTGGAGGAACATCATGGTCGAGAGTTGAAGGCGGATCTTGAAGTTCATGCGTTGTCTTTCTGAAGGGTTTCGGTTCTCGCGCGCGAGGCTAGCCTGCCGCGCCCCCGCTGGCAAGCCCGGACACGTTCCCATCAGCGGCGCGTCAGAGCGGATCCGTGACCCGCGAATGATCTTGATCCGATCCGGCGATCTGTGGAGACGCCGACGTGCAATCGGCATGGTCCCACACTCCAGAATCCGTCAAACTCCAAACGACACACGTCGTGCGGTGCGAGACCGAAATCCTGAGTGTCAGGCAGTCTTAGCTGCCGCCTTCAATCTCTTTGAGGTTGCGACCGTCTTCGTCTTTCCAGAACGTCAGTCCGTTAACGTGACCTCCGCAGATGATTGCCCCTGCCAAGCTCGGGCTCGAAAATTCGGTGTCTCTCGTAAAACGAAGCTTGTCCGCATCCTCAACGAGCGTTCCATCGGCTTTGAGTTGACTACGCGCTTCGGCGACGTAGCTGGGAGCCGATGGGCGTAAGGCGACAACTGCCTCTGAACCCGCGAAAACAACAAAGCCCTTTCCTGTGCGTTGGCCGCGTGAATTCAAACCTTTGATTCTGCCGATTAGTGGTTTCTGCGGAACGCCCCCTACTGTTTGCACAAGTGGAGTGAGAATATCACAGCCAAGCACCGGCAAGAGTTGGCGAATTCGCGTAAGAAACACTTCCATGTCTTCCCGGTCGGATTCAGGGAGTCGAGAACCGCTGGATTGATTGTTGATCACGATAAAGCGCCCGACCTTTTGCGCCTCTTCGATAAGCCGCCCTTCCAAGTAGCGAATGTGTGACTTGGTGAGATTCTCGTCTTTGCTCACAAAAGCAATCGCCTGCACCCAGAATTCCTTGTCGCGATGTTGTTTGAGTCTGTCCCGCACAACTTCGGCTTCGCCGATATAGGCAGCCGGCTTGCCGGAGTCCCGGTCAACGCCAATGAGGAAATACACACCGGATTTTTCCATCTCATCCCGCGACAATAAGTCGTCCAGTTCAGACCGTGGACCGGCGACCGCTTTGCCAGTCCAGTTCAAGAGCTCCGCTGTTCGGAGGCTTTGAGCATCACCTTTGGGAAGAAAGAGTCTGATAGTCGCGGCAGCCATGTTGGTCCTGTCAAATTAGATCAAACGCGGATCGGCCGGTCAAGCCTCGCATCTGCGGCGCATCTTTACCGTGAGGCTTGGTTTTCCCATACGAGCGAGCGTGGTCTGTGCCCGTTGAAGTGAGCGCAAGGGAGCGCCGGCCGAGAAATCCAACGGCGAGGGCGAGGAGCAGGTTGCGGAACGCAAGACAAGAGAAAGGTGCGGGCCGGGTTCCTTTTCGCGTCCTTTGGCGTGCTGGGTGGACGGGACTGCGGGCCACACGGAACGGGGGATGTGGGGCAAAATCATGATTTTGCCAGCCATGATTTTGCCTCAGCGCTGTCTCACACGGAAGAGAATGCTGACGGCCCCGGCGCGCGCAGGAGCGGCGGTTTGAAACCGCCGGGCCTTGAACACAAGCGGGCGAGACCACGGCTCCCACAGCACGGCGTTGCCGCAACCGAAGGTGGAGCGCGTTCTCCGAACGCGCTAACCGTCGTAGCTTCGAAGACGAAATCGCGTCGGGAGAACGCGATCCACCCCGGAGGACAAGCGCGTGATGGTCCGTTTTG
>JAOACV010000200.1 GCA_026417675.1 Verrucomicrobiia bacterium | reverse complement strand
CGGCGAGCCGGTCTATGTCGCCGGCGCCGGTTTTGATCCCACGACCAAGACCGGCCGGTTTCATCTCGCGCCGGACAGTCCCGGCGCGGGCGCGGGCCAGCCGATTCCCAACTTCAGCGACGGCTATACCGGCCGCGCGCCTGACATCGGCGCCCATCAGCGCGGCGCGCCGCCGATGCGGTTTGGCGTCGGCGGCCAAGGCCGACAGCCCTAGTTTAACGAAAGGACGATATGAACATCATGCTTCGCAACACTCTTATCTGCAGCGCCGCCATCATTCTAGCGGCTCTTGGCAGTCCTTCCGCCAACGGCGCGAGCGCCGGAACGCTGCCGAAGGTGACGGTGACGAATCTGCGGCGGGTTTTCACAACGGCGAGCACAACGCGTTCACCGACCTGGCGCGGTTCAAGGGCAGGTTCTACCTGACGTTTCGCAGTTGCCCGGACGGCCATGCGGTTCATCCGACCGCCTCGATCATCATCCTCGCCAGCGACGACACGAAGGAATGGCGGCCGGCGCACCGCTTCAGCGTCGCGCTGCGGGACACGCGCGACCCGCACTTCCTCGTGTTCAAGGACAAGCTCTTCGTCTATACCGGCTGCTGGTATAGCGGGCCGACGGCACTCGCGCGCGAGGACTACGACCTCAACAAACACCTCGGTTACGCCGCATGGAGCGACGACGGCGCGAAGTGGCACGGTCCGATCATGCTCGAGGGCACGTTTGGCCATTACATCTGGCGGGCAGCGGCCTTCGGCGACAAAGCGTATCTGTGCGGTCGGCGGAACATTGGCTTCAAAATCACTGCACGGGGCGAAGGCAGGAAGGTGGAATCGTTGATGCTGGAGAGCGACGACGGCCTCATTTGGCGCAAGCGTGCCGTGTTTCAGGAAATCGCCGGCGACGAGACGGCCTTCCTGTTCGAGCCGGATGGCAGCGTGCTGGGTGTGGGGCGGCGTCCCGGCAACGCGCAACTACTGCGATCGAAGCCGCCCTACACGCATTGGGAGCGCAAAGACCTCGACCGCTATATCGGCGGGCCGCTGCTGGTCAAATGGGGCGACCGCTACCTCGTCGGCGGACGCAAGACCACGAAGGGCGGCCCCAGGACGTCGCTCTGCTGGCTGGTGGATGGCCAGTTGCACGAGTTCGCCGAGTTGCCCAGTGGCGGCGACAATTCCTACCCCGGCTTCGTCGAACTTGGCCCCGGCCGCGCGCTGGTCTCCTACTACTCCAGTCACGAGAAGGACGGGGCGGGCAAGGTCATCACGGCGATTTACCTGGCGGAGCTGGTGTTGGAGGAATAAGCGGGGCCAGATTCTCAGACTTGCTTGTCGGGCGAATCGGAGTAGAACTCTGTGCAACACAAAGGAGAACATTTGCCATGATTACACATAAGAAGACTGCCGTCGCCACCGCCGCGCTGTGCCTCGCCGCCCACCTGACACTTGCCGCCGATGAAGAGGGCTTCGTGCCCATTTTCAACGGCAAGAACCTCGACGGCTGGCAGGGCATCGGCGGCGACACCAGCAGCTACTATGTCGAGGACGGCCAGCTCATCTGCAAGGAGACCGGCAAGGTCCACATCTTCACCACCAAGGAATTCGCCAACTTCATCCTGCGGCTGGAAATCAAGATGGATCCCGGCGGCAACAACGGCGTCGGCATCCGCACCAAGGTCAGCAAGCAGCCGCACATCGAGGGCATGGAAATCCAGGTCCTCGACGACCCCTTCTACGCCCGCGGCATCCCGCGCGAGGGCAAGGATCCCAAGGAATGGCCAAAGCTCAAAGACTACCAGCACCACGGCTCCATTTACGGCGTCGTCCCCTCCAAACCCGGTCATCTCAAACCCGCCGGACAGTGGAACCGGGAGGAAATCGTCTGCGATGGCCGCCACGTGAAGGTCACCCTCAACGGCGTGGTGATCGTGGACGCCGACCTCGACAAGGTGAAGCCGATAGACGGCCGTGAACATCCCGGCCTCTACTACACCAAGGGCTTCATCGGCCTCCACGCCCACGGCAACTACGGCGCAAAAGTCTATTTCCGGAACCTGCGGGTCAAGGAATTGAAGTAGGCTGGACAAAGCGACTCGCGATTCCGCACGGGATTGCTGTTGCGCGATTGCCGTCGCGGATCGTTAGCGCTCGCCACCCACGCGCCACCAACCGTGGGTCCGCGGCGCGATCGTCTTCTTTGCCCCAATGAACTCGATCAACGCCTCGCGCACCTGCACGTCGAGTTCGGCCAGTTTCGCCTCCGGAGCGTCGGCGATGGCGCGCAGGCGCGGTTTGCGCGTGCCGGCGCTGGCGAGATCGAAGCTGTTGACGGCCACGCGCAGGCGGCGGCCTGGCGCGAAGGGCTTGCCGTCGCGGTCGGCGATGGAGACAACGCGCTCGCGGCGCGGCGCGCTGACTTTCAACACGACTTTCATGCCATAAACGCCCGCGAAATGGCCGGAACCATAGTGGTAGGCGTTCTCGTTGAGGATTTCGCGCAGTTGGTCCGGCGTCGCCTCGAACACGCCGATGAAGTTCTCATACGGCTGAATTTCCCAACAATCAGCGACTTTGATCGGCCCTTTCTTGATCTCGGCGCGCTCGTTCGGCACGCCTTGAATCACGATGTCCGCAGGGTGATCCGCGCGGCGGCAGGCGTCAAGGATGGCCTCGCACAACAGGTTGTGCGCCGATGTCTCGCGTGACGGCGCGCCCTCGGCGGAAATATCGGCGGCGGCCGTGCCGATGACGCGCGCCAGTTCCTTGTCGGCGGCGTCGAGGTCTGGTTTGCAGAGCGCGAGAACGTCCGGATCCTGGACCACGCGGGAGTCCATCGGGAGCAGTTGCGCCTTCCGGCTGGCCAGTTTTCGCCGGTCGGTGTCATAGACGAAGTCCATGCGGCCCAGCGCCGTGCCCGAGTGGTTTGCCTGGCTGTAGAGGATGTTGAGGACGAACGTCTCCGGCGCAGGCCGATGGGTGTGGCCGCCGATGATGGCGTCTATTTCCGGGAACCGCGACGTGACGGCGCGCAGTTGGTTGGCGTGGTCGTCCGGGTAGTTGCGATAGCCTTGATGCGCCGCCAGCAAAACGATGTCCGCTTTCTGGCGTTTCACTTCCCGCAGCACGCGCCTGAGCGCGTCCACGGACGACTCGAACTTCAGCCCGCCGATCAATCGCGGGCGGCTCCAGTTCGGCACGCCCGGCGTGGTCAGGCCGATGATCGCCACGCGCACGCCGCCCATTTCCTTGATGAGAAACGGCCTGAGCCTACCGACAATCTCCGGCTCCGGGGCGTGCATGTTGCAGGCAAGGATCGGCATCTGCGCCGCGGCGACGCAGCACTTGAGTTTTTCCAGACCCCAGTCGAACTCATGATTGCCCAGCGTCCAGGCGTCGTAGCGCATATGATTCATCGCGCGGATCATCATCAGCCCGCCGCTCATAAGACTGGCGGCGGTGCCTTGAATCGTGTCGCCGTTGTCTAACAGCAAGCAATTCGGCGTCTCGGCCCGGATCTTCTTGATGGCCGTCGCGCAACGCGCCAACCCGCCCATATCCGCGCCAGCCTCCTCTTTCGGATAAGTAATGTCCGTGGGGCGAATATGGCCGTGCAAGTCCGTCGTGTGCAGGACGGTGATGGAGACTTCGCGTGCGGCAAGATTTGTCAGCGAGACAAGCAGCGAGGACGAAACGCACACCCGGAAAACAAGCCGCCGAACGGATGCGCCGCAGCGATGCAGCGCGCTGAAGCCGCGAACCGAGACGGCGGGGCGCAATGTCGTCGAGTCTTCGCTTCCCGTTCGGCTGCCGGACGCGGGGAAGATGTTCGATGGACTCCCGCGTGGCCATGAGCGCCTAGCTGCCAGTGACGATTCCATGGCGGGGTGGATCGCGTCTCCCGGACACAATTCTTCCAACGCGGCGCGATGGCCAGCGCGTTCAGAGAACGCGCTCGACCTCTTTCGCTCTTGGCGAACTGTGAACTGTTGGGTTGGCCTCACGGTTCCAAATCGCGGCTACCCTACCGAACGCGGCTCACTTCAGCAATCCGCACATTTCCGCCAGCAGGCCAAATCGCAAGCCGCGCGTGCTGACGGTGATTTCCGGAATGCCGGCCAATCGCATCGCGGTGACGAACATCGCCAGGCCCGCGACGATGATGTCCGCGCGCTTCGGCGGCAGGCCGGGCACGCGTTGGCGCTCAGCCAGCGGCATCCGACGGAGTCGCTCCAGCATTTGCCACAGCCGCTGCGCCGACAAGGCGTAATGATCAACCTTCTCGATGGAGAATGACGTCAACGCCTGATCCACCGCCGCCGCGGTCGTGATCGTGCCGCCGGTGCCGATCATCAGCCGTCCGCCGGGAGCGAACGGGGTGAGAACGGACTGGATCAGCTCGCGCTGGTGGTTCATCAACGCGGTCAACTCTTCGTCGCCCACCGGATCGCCGCGCAAAAACCGCTCGGTCAGCCGCACCGCGCCGCCGGGAAACGAAACGCGATGCTCAATGCGCCCCTGCTGTCCTGTGATCAGCTCCGCGCTGCCGCCGCCGACGTCCATGATCAGCAGTCGCCGGCCGCTCCATCGCGGGTCGGTGCTGACGCCGGCGAAGATCAACTCCGCCTCGCGCTCGCCGGTAATGATCTCGACTTCAATCCCCAGGGTCTCCCGCACGCGCGCCACGAATTCGCCGGCGTTGGCGCTCTCGCGCGCGCCGCTGGTGGCGACCGCCAGAACGTGTGCCGCTCCCATGTCGCGCGCCCGGCCCGCCAACGCGCCGACCCCGGCCACCGTGCGCTCGATGGCCTCCGGCGCGAGCCGTTGGGTTTCCGCGACCCGCTCGCCCAGCCGCGTGGTCCGGCTGTCCTCGTGCAGCGCGGTGAGCTGCCGTCCGTCGAAGGCGGCGACGAGCAGCTTGATCGTGTTGGTGCCAACGTCTATCGCGGCAAGCCGAACCGGTTCCATGACGCGGTTGTTGTAACCGCCAACGGGACCTGACACCAGAAAACAAGTGGCGCAAGCTGCCGGCATGCAATCCCTCTCGGTTTGCACGCCAAGTGCCTGCGCCACTGGGGGCCGCGCGGCCGCCTCACCAATCCAACATCTGCGCCTTGCCCGTAAGCTGGTCGAAGCGGTGCTTGATGATCTCGTCGCGCCTAGCCTTGCGCTGCTCCAGCGATTCGCGCAATTGCTTTAACTCGCCCTCGATCTGTCGGACGTTCATCTCGCGCTCCTCCTGACGCAGATCGAAGAGCTTGTTCAACACTTCCCTCAACTCAGCCGCGGCTTGCTTCCCTGCCTCTTCATTGGGCGCGCGCCGGACCTTCTGGCCCAAAAGGGCGCTGTAGTGGTCGAGCTCGGCGATCTCGCGCTGTAACTTGAACCGTTTCGGATCGCGCTCTCGCAGTTCGTGCAGCTCGCGGAGTTGCCGGCCCACCATGCGCAGCATGTCGCGGCCTTCCTCGAAACGACGTTCTTCAAACGCCCGCCGGGCCTGTTGCAGCCGTTCCTGAATCGGTGGCCCGCCCAGGTCCTTGACCATTTCCATCATCGGACCCAATTCGCGGCGCACACTCACCTCAAAGTCCTGGATCGGGTCGAGCGGCGGCCGCGGCGGCCGCGGGCCAACGTGTCCTTCCGGACCAAGCCGTCCGGGTTCGGGCGGCCGGGGCGGCAAGGGCGGACGCGCCTCCGG
>JAOACV010000001.1:19899-21949 GCA_026417675.1 Verrucomicrobiia bacterium | reverse complement strand
CGGCCGGGCGATGGGCGCGCGCGACGGATCGCCGGTGTTGCGCGGCATCAAAAGCCTGCGGGTGGAACCGGGCGCTTTGGTGCTGGAGCTCGATGACTGATCCGCCACCGGTCCGTGAACGGCGCTTGTCCGGGCCGGCTCGATTCGGATAGTGTCGCGGGCGTAGGAAAGAAGCGAACAACTCAATGAAAACCCAATCAACGATCATGAACAAACTGCGCGCATTTCTCTTTGTGCTGGTGACCCTGCTGCCGGCCCTTTGCTGGACGGCGCCATTGGAAGTTCGACGGGACATTCATTTCCCGAACTTGCCAGGCTACCAGGTGATGGCTTGTGATTTCCACATGCACACGGTTTTCTCGGACGGAACAGTTTGGCCGACGATCCGGGTGAACGAAGCGTGGCGCCAAGGCCTCCACGCCATCGCGGTGACCGACCACATCGAATACCAGCCGCACAAGGCCGACGTGCCGACCAACCACGGCCGGTCGCACACATTGGCTGAGAGCGCCGCGAAGTCGCACAACCTGATCTTGATCAAAGGGGCCGAGATCACCCCAGACACGCCGCCGGGCCACTTCAACGCGGTGTTCCTCAGCGACGTCAAGCCACTCGACACCCCGGAGTTCCTCCGTGCCATTGAGCAGGCGAACCAACAAGGTGCGTTTGTGTTTTGGAACCACCACGCCTGGAAGGGCGAGGAGAAAGGCCGATGGCTCGACGTCCACCAAACGATGTATGACAAGAAGTGGTTCCAGGGAATGGAGGTCGCGAACGGAGACGAGTATTACCCCACGGCACACCAGTGGTGTTTGGAAAAAAAACTGACGATGCTGGGGAACTCCGACATCCATGAGCCGGACCTTCGAAAGGAAAGCGCTTCCGAAGATCATCGGACGATGACGCTGGTCTTCGTCAAGGAACGGACGCCCGCCGGCATCAAGGAGGCGTTGCTGGCCGGTCGCACGATCGTGTGGTTCAAGGACCAGTTGATGGGTCGGGAGGAATTGCTGCGGCCTTTCTTCAACGCGTGCATCGAGGGTCGGGAGCCGAACGTGCGCTCCAAGAGCGCGGTAGTCGTCGAAGTGCGCAACAACTGCCAGGCCGATATTTGCCTCGAACCGGCCGGCCCGCCCCCGGCCGACCAACTGCCGCCCCGGCCGATTGTCCTGCCGGCCAACAGCACGGTGCTGCTGCGAATTCCCGTGACGGATCCCGCCAAGCCTGTCGCGCCGAAATACACGGCCAAGAACTTTCTAGTCGGCCCCGGCAAGTGCCTGTCGGTTACACTGAAGATTCCGGGTCAGCCCTTGCCCGGCAAGAAGTCAGGCAAATAATACCGGTGGATTCTTGTAACTGCGTTATGGTTGTAGCGCCGGGTCTCCGGCTTGTCCCAAACGCGCCGCCGGCGCACGATCACTTGTTGCGCCCGCAGCGCAGGTGCGTTAGTATCCGCCTGATTTTCTGATGAACCGGTCCATGTTGCTCTCGACGCTGCGGCTGGCAGCGGGGTGTCTGCTTGCCGGCGGGGCGTGCGCGCTTGGCGCGACAGCCACTCCGTCTCCAAGCCTCGAGCAGGGGTTCCGGTTGCTCTACGACCTCGACTTTGCCGGCGCGCAACGCCAGTTCGCCGCGCATCAGCAGGAACAACCTGACAATCCGATGGGCCTTGCCGGCGAGGCTTCCGGTTGTTTGTTTGCCGAGTTCCATCGGCTCGGCGTCCTGGATTCCCAGTTCTTCGTTGACGATGACAAATTCATCGAACGAAGAAAACTATCGCCCGATCCGACAGCGCGGAAACGCCTCGACGTGTCGCTGGCCAAGGCCGAGTCGCTCGCCGGCGTCCGTCTCAAGCGCGACCCCAAGGATCGCGACGCGCTGCTGGCGATGACAATCGCGGCCGGGCTGCGGTCCGATTACACCGCCATGATCGAGAAACGCCACGCGGCGGCGCTCAGCCAAGCCAAGCAGGCGACCCATTGGGCCGAGAAGCTGCTCGCGGCGCATCCCGATTGTCATGACGCCTACGTGGCCACGGGCGTCTCCAAGT
>JAOACV010000001.1:0-19889 GCA_026417675.1 Verrucomicrobiia bacterium | reverse complement strand
TCGTCGGCAGCCTCATCCTGCCGCTGCGCTGGCTGCTCGCGCTTGGCGGTTACGTCGGCGACAAGGCCAGGGGCGAGGCGGAACTGGAGTTGTCGGCCAGAAACGGACGTTATCTCGCGCCCTATGCGCGCCTGCTGCTGGCCATCATTGCCGCCCGCGACAAACGCTATGACCGCGCGCGCGAGCTGCTGATTATCCTCCAGCGTGACTTTCCGCGAAACCCGCTCTACGGCCGTGAATTGGACCGGCTCAATCAACTCACCGCCAAAGTGATCAAGCCAACGGCCGCGCAAGTGGCCACGATCGCCGCCCCGGACGACAGACGCGGGGATTGACGGCGGGGCGAACAGTGGGTATTAAGCTGTCTCTATGACGAAACCTGTAGCGCCTGGTTCTTTCGGGGCATCAATCAGCCCTCGGCGCGGGTTCGCCGAAAACGAAAAGGAAATTCAACCATGACTCATCTGTCCCGCCGTCAGTTTCTCAAGTCCACCCTCGTCGTCGCCGCCGGCGCCTCGCGGCCGCTGTGGGCGCAGCAAGCGCCGGCCGCTCTGCCGCCCGGCTCGCCCAACGCCAAGCTAGGCACCGCCTGCATCGCCGTCGGCGGTCGCGGAGCGGGGCACATCGGCCCGGCCGCCAGCGAGCGGCTCGGGGCGATCTGCGACGTGGACCGCAGGGCGCTCGACAAGGTTCTCAAAGACCATCCCGGCGTGAAGGCTTACACGGACTACCGGAAGATGTTCGATGAGATGAGCAACCAGATTGACGCGGTGTTCGTGGCCACCCCTGACCATCATCACGCGCCGGCCTCCATGCTGGCGCTCCAAGCCGGCAAGGCGTGCTACACCGAGAAACCGCTCACGTGGTCCATCCAGGAAGCGCGCAAGCTGGCCGAAGTGACCGCCGCGAAGAAGGTCGCCACGCAGATGGGCAACCAGGGCCACGCCAACAAAGGCAATCGGCTCATCGTCGAGTGGATTCGCGACGGCGCGCTCGGCGAGATTAAGGAAGTCCACACGTGGACCAACCGCCCTATCTGGCCCCAAGGCAACCTTTCCCGCGGCCAGAAAGCGCCCGTGCCCGAGACCCTTGATTTCGACTGCTGGCTCGGCCCCGCTCCGAAGGTGGACTACACAGTCGTCAGCATGACGCCGCGGCCAAGGAAGAAGAAGGGCAAGGGCGGCAAGGAGGAGATCGAACAACCGGCCCCGGAGATCAAGTCGCCGTTCGTCGGCTTCAACTGGCGCGGCTGGTTCGACTATGGCTGCGGAGCCATCGGCGACATGGGTTGCCACTCGTGGGACAACGTTTTCTGGTCGCTCGCGCCGGACTATCCGGAATATGTCGAGCTGCTGGAGATCGTCGAGCCGGGCAGGGAAACGTTTGCCAAGCAGACGAAGTTCAAGTGGGTCTTCCCCGCCAAAGGCCAGCGCGCCGGTTTCACCGCGTTCTGGTATTCCGGCGGCCTCAAACCCCCCGTGCCGGAGGAAATCCTCAACGACCCCGTTTACAAAGGCAAGCCGCCCGCGCTGCCCGGCAGCGGCACGATCTACATCGGCACCAAGGGCAAGATGCTCGTTAGTGGCGACTACGGCGACAGCCCGCGCCTGATCCCGGAGTCGGCGATGAAGGATTTCATGGAATCGCGCCAAGGCAAGACCTCGCCCAACTTCATCGAGCCGTCGCCCGGCCATCATGCCGAGTTCCTGATGGCCGCGCGCGGCGAGAAGCCGTGGAACTTCCCCAAGTCCAACTTCGCCGAATACGCCGGACCGCTGACCGAGGTCATGTTGTTGGGCGTGCTGGCGGAGAAAATCGGCAAGGTCGGCTTCAAGATCGAGTGCGACCCCGTCAAACGCATCGTCAAGACCAAGGAAGCCGCCGCGCTGCTTGGCCGGCGCTATCGCAAAGGCTGGTCCATCTGACGTCTGCCAAGGTTGGGACGGCAACATTCCGGCCACCGGGCCGAAGGTTGCCCACGCGCCAGCGATGTCCAGGCCGATGTCCGCGCCGGCCGCATGAACGGTCGCGGGTCGGGGATCTGTTCCGTCACGCCGACTGATTCCGCTGACTGCGCCCGCAAGATCAAACTCTAGGCCGACGATAGCTCCTCGCGACGGGATTTGTTGTCCCGGTCAAGATGCCGACGTGCTAGGCTGCCTGTGCTGCGCCGGGGGCTAAGAGAACAGATTTGGGAAGTGACCGAGTCGTTGACCATCTCAGTTGTGGTGCCGGTTTACAGCGGCGGCGAAGGTTTCCGCCGATGCCTCGCGTCGCTGGCCGAGACACGGCCGCGCCCGCTGGAGATCATTGTGGTCGAGGACGGCGGCCCAGACCAGGCGGCAAAAGAGGCGGAAAGTTTCGGTGCGCGAGTGATTCGATTGCCGACGACCGGAGGACCTGCCCGTGCGCGGAACTTGGGGGCGAGCCTGGCGCGCGGCGAGGTGTTGTTGTTTCTGGATGCCGACGTGACGGTGCCGCCGGGCATCATCGGCCAGGTAGTGGCGATTTTCAGCGAACAACCCGACGCTGCCGCCGTCATGGGGTCTTATGATGAGGCGCCGAGCGCAGAGAACTTCCTCTCGCAATACAAGAACCTGCTGCATCATTACGTGCACCAGACTTCGAAGGAAGAAGCCTCGACTTTCTGGGGCGCTTGCGGCGCGGTGCGTCGGAAGGTTTTTCTGGAGATGGGCGGCTTCGACGAGAGTTATCGCTGGCCTTCGGTTGAAGACATTGATCTGGGTTACCGGCTCAGGCAGGCGGGTCATCGAATCCGGCTCTGCAAGGAACTCCAGGTGAAGCATCTCAAACGATGGGGAGTGGCTTCGTTGCTGAGGAGTGATTTCCTGCATCGGGCCCTGCCGTGGACTCGGCTGATCCTGCGTCACGGTTCGATGCTCGACGACTTAAACCTCCGGCCGTCGAGTCGAGCCAGCGTCTGCCTCGCATGGGCGCTGGCAGGCTGCCTGATGGCGACTGCCGCTTGGCCGACTTGTCTTGCCATCGCGCTGCCCGTTGCGCTGGCGCTGCTGGCGATCAACCTGCCCGTGTATCGCTTCTTCCGAAAGAAACGGGGATTGCTGTTCGCGCTACGGGTCGTGCCCGTGCACTGGCTCTACTATTTCTACAGCGGCCTCGCGTTCGGCATCGGGACCGTCCAGCACTTGGTCAACAAGCAAGGCTTGTATGGCTTCGACTCTTGACCGTCTTTGGCGCGGCCAGTATAACCCGCTCGCCGTCATCAGGTCATGAGCGGTGAGCCAATCGAATTTTCCATCGTCGTGCCGACTTACAATCGGCCCGCGCGATTGGCGGGGTTTCTCGAACAGGTCGCCCGGTTCGACTATCCGCGCGAGCGGTTCGAGGGGGTGCTGGGGGACGATGGCAGTGAACCGCCGTTGCAGCCGGTTGCGGATCGTTTTCGCGACCGGCTGAATATCGTGTTTCTCCGCCAGAACCACGGCGGCGTGGCCAAGGGCCGGCAGACCGGTGTGGAGGCGGCTCGCGGAAGGTTCGTGGCGTTCACCGATGATGACTGTCTGCCCGCGACCGACTGGCTGCGGCAGTTGGAGCGCGCGCTGAAATCAGTCCCGAATGCCGCCGCCGGCGGCCGGACGCTGAACGGCCTGCCGGAGAATCCCTACTCGGCGGCCTCGCAGGCGCTCATCAGTTACCTCTACGCCCGCATGAACAGCGACCCGCAACGGGCGCGGTTTTTCGCCAACAACAACCTGGCGATGCCTCGCGATCTCTATCTCCAGGTCGGCGGGTTGGACACGACTTGGCCGATGTGCGGCGAGGACCGCGACCTGTGCGCGCGGTGGAGCGACCACGGTTATCCCCTGCTCTACGTGCCGGAGGCCATCGTCCATCACCTCCACGACCTGAACTTCCGACGTTTCTGGCGTCAGCACTTCAACTACGGCCGGGGCGCGTATCGGTTTCACAAGACTTGCGCGATCCGGCGCAACACCGGGTTGAAGCTTGAGAAGCCTTCGTTCTACCTCAAGCTGCCGTTTGCCGCGTTCGGGGAAGCGCGCGGCCTGCGCGCGCTGCTGATCATGGCGCTGCTCGTAGTGACACAGATCGCCAACACCGCCGGGTTTATCGTCGAGCGGATTTCGCCCAAGAAGACGCCGCCAACATGAAAACTGCGGACCCTGCGCTGAAGGTCGGGCTGATCGGCTGTGGCGAGGTCACACGGTTCAAACATCTGGTCGTCCTGCGCGAAGCCCCGGGGCTGGAGGTTGTGGCGCTGGCCGATCTTGACGAAGCGCGTCTGCGGACGGTCGCCGACCAGTTCGGCGTCCCGCACCGCTACCGGGACGCAGAGGCCTTGCTGGCCCATCCGGGCCTCGATGCGGTCGGCGTTTGCGTGCCGGTTCGCGCGCACGCCGAGACCGCGCTGGCCGTTCTCGACGCGGGCAAACACCTGTTCATCGAGAAGCCGCTCTGCGCGTCGCTCGACGAGGCGGACCGGCTCCGCGATCGCGCCGGTCGCGCGGGCGTGAAGGTCATGGTGGGCCATCACATGCGCTGGCACCGCTTTGTTCGCAGGGCGCGGGCCATGCTTCAGCAAGGCGCTTTCGGCGCGGTGGAATCCATCCGCACGCTCTGGAACAGTCCGCGAATCAACCGCGAGAACCCCGCATGGCGGTTTCGCCGCGAGCGCGGCGGCGGCGTGTTGGTGGAGATCGCCGTGCATTGCTTCGATCTCTGGCGGTTCCTGCTCGGCAGCGACGTGGAGACCATTTACGCCGTCAGCCGGCACGGCGAGCGCGACGACGAATCGCTGGCGGTCACGGCCCGCATGGACAACGGTATGCTGGCCTCCGGCCTGTTTTCGGAAACAACGCCGCACGAGATCGAGATCGAGATTTGCGGGACCGCCGGGCGGGCGCGACTCGGTTGTTTGCGCTTTGACGGCTTCGAGTTTCTTCCCGCTGGAACGGCGCCGGGAGAGATCGGGCCGCGGCTGGCCCGCCTCCGCAACTTCCTGCGCGAGCTTCCCGGCGGTTTGGCGGCGATGCGCAGGGGCGGCGATTACTTCGGCTCCTACAGGGCCGAGTGGTTGCATTTCCGCGATGTCGTCCGCCGGGGCGCGTCTTCGGAGTGCACGCTCGACGATGGCCGGCGCGCCCTGCAGGTCGTGTTGGCGGCGGCGCAATCGCTCAACTCCGGCGCGCCGGTGCGCGTTGCCGACGCGCCGCGCGTGATCGTGCCGGCCAGGCGATGAACCCAACTCTATGGCTTGCGGCGGCGGCACTGGGCGTGTGCGCCGTGTTGACGTGGCGCACGTATCCGATCCGACTGTTCCTGTTGATGGCGCTGGGGCGTAGTTGGTGTCCGTTGCGAGAGGCGTGGACCGCCCCGCGGCATCGGGCGATCCGCTTGCGTCTGAAAGCGGAGTTGGCCAAGACGGCGCGGGTGCTGCGGGAGGATGGCGATGCGGTTCTCTGGGAGATCGCGGGCGAGCGTTACTGGCTGCCGCGCGGCAGCCGCATCCTGCCGGGCATGCTGGCGGAGCAGAAGCTTGGCTCGTATGAGTCCGCGGGCCACGGTGTCCGGCGGGGCGATGTCGTGCTGGACTGCGGCGCGAGCATCGGGCTTTACACGCTGCACGCCCTTGCGCTCGGCGCGTCGCATGTGGTGGCCATCGAACCGTCCCCTCGGAACCTGGAATGCCTGCGGCGCAATCTGGCAGGAGTAGTGCGCGAGGGCCGCGCCACGATTGTTGCCAAAGGCGTGTGGGACAAGGACGACGCGCTGACGTTGCGAATGCAGCCTGAGAATTCCGCGGCTGACAGCGTGGCACTGGCATACCGCGGCAGCCGCGATGGCCCCAAGGTGCCCGTGACGACCATTGACGCGATCGTGCGCGAGCTGGGTCTGACGCGCGTGGACTACATCAAGATGGATACCGAGGGCGCGGAACGAGCTGCGTTGCGCGGGGCGGCGCAGACCCTCCGGAGGTTTCATCCGCGGCTCACCATCGCGATGGAACATCGTTTCGACGATCCACGGGAAATCCCGAAGCTCGTCGCGTCCATCGCGGACGGCTACCGCGTCGAGCGGGGACCGTGTGTGGATGCGGGCAACGCCCTGCGGCCGGCGATCATGGATTTCTACTGAGCGCCGCGACGGCGTTCAGACCCAGTAAGGCTCGCGTTTCTCTTCGGCAGTGAGCGATCGCCACCAGGCCGCGCACCGGGCGATGCCGTCGGCGAGCGATGTGGACGGTTTCCAGCCCAACTCCGATTTGGCCCGTCCGTTCAAGACCCGCTTCGGCTCCGGTTCGGCCCGACGCGCGGGCACGTGCTGGATTTTCGCGGGGAAGTGTCTGGCGACTTCCTGTGCCAGTTGCAGAATGGTGACGGGCTGGTCGCCCGTGAGGTTGTAGGTTTTGTTTCCAGCAACTTCGCCCAAGGCCAGCACCTGCGCGTCGCACATATCGCCGACGTAGAGAAACTCGCGATATTGATTGCCATCGCCCATGACGGGAATGACGCCACGGCTTTCGGCGGATTCCATGAACGCCCGAACCACCAAGCCGCTCCACATCCGTTCGCCATAAGACGTGCCATAACGGAAGATGGTGAACGCGGGTCCGCCCCGCTCCGCGAGGTGGGACACGCAAACCATTTCCTGGATGAGTTTGCTGGCACCATAGATGGAGTTGAGGTTGGAGAGGTCGAACGGGGTTGCTTCGTCCACAGGATCGCCCATCTGTGCGGTGGACACCCAACTGCTGGAGGCCAGAATGAACCGCGCGACGCCGTCGCGAAAGGCCGCATGGACCATGTTGGCAGTGCCGACCACGTTGGTGTCGTAACAGAGCCGAGGGTCCTCGGCGCACCGCCGGGCGTTGGCCAGGGCGGCCAAGTGGAAGACCGCGTCGAACCCTTTGAGCCTGATGGCGTCCCGGTCTCGAATGTCCGCGCGGTGCCACGCCACGTCCGCTGCCGGGCGGCGGGTGTCAAGCACGACCACCTCGTGTTTCTGGGCCAGCAGTTTGGCCACGAGGTGGCTGCCGATGTAGCCGGCGCCGCCCGTGACGAGACATCGCATCGTGTATTCTCCTTTGCTTTGGCTTCCGCGTGAGCGTGGTTTCTTCCTGCGTGGTCGGGCAGAAGCATGGCCGCCTGCGGAAAAGCTTGTCAAGAGATGGCTGATAATGTGAGTTACATGGCCGAATGTCGAAGCGCTCAACGATCATCATCGGCGCCGGGCCGGCCGGCTTAACCGCAGCTTACGAACTGGCCCGGCGCGGCCATCGTTTGGCCGTGCTTGAGAAATCGAACCAAGTCGGCGGAATCGCCCGGACGGAGACCTACAAGGGTTACCGGTTCGACATCGGGGGCCATCGGTTCCACACCAAGGTTGGCGAGGTGCAGCGGCTGTGGCGGGAGATGCTCGGGCCGGACCTGCGCAGGACGGCGCGGCTTTCGCGGATTTTCTACGACGGCCGGTTCTTCCACTATCCAATTGACGCCTGGGACACGCTGCGCAACCTCGGCGTCGTCGAAAGCGTGCGGATCGCGGCGAGCTACCTGAAAGCAAAGCTGGTTCCCCACGCTCAGGAAGAGACCTTCGAGGAATGGGTGATCCACCGGTTCGGCCGGCGGCTCTACGAAACGTTTTTCAAGACCTACACCCAAAAGGTCTGGGGCATTCCCTGCTCAATGATTCGCGCCGACTGGGCCGCGCAGCGCATCATGGGGCTTTCGCTGATGACGGCTGTGGTCAACGCTACGCTCGGCACCGGCAAGAACCGCTCGCTGATCAAGGAGTTTGATTACCCCTTGCTGGGGCCTGGCATGATGTGGGAACGATTCAAGGAGGCCGTCGAACAACGCGGCGGTCGCGTCTGTCTGGGCGCGGAAACGGTCCTTTTGCGTCGCGAGGGCGCGCGGATCAAGAGCGTCACGGTTCGCACGGCGGCAGGAACACAGGAGATGGCGGCAGACCATTTCATCTCAAGCATGCCGCTGGGGGAGTTGATCGGCCGGCTCGATCCGCCGCCGCCTGCGCGGGTGTTGGAGGCTGCGCGAGGGTTGAAGCATCGCGATTTCATTTTGGTCGGGCTGATCATTGCCCGCGCGGAGCTTTTCCCAGACAACTGGCTCTACATCCACACGCCCGACGTGCGGGTCGGCCGCATCCAGAACTTCAAGAACTGGAGCGCCGCGATGGTGCCCGATCCGCGGAAGACCGGCTTGGGCATGGAGTATTTCTGCACGGAAGGCGACGACTTGTGGACGCGGACGGACGCCGGACTGATCGGGCTGGCCACGGGCGAACTGGTCCACCTCGGCCTGGCCCACGCAGACGAAATCGAGGACGGCATCGTCATCCGGCAGCCGAAAGCATATCCGGTGTATGACACGGATTACCGCAAGAACCTGCAGGTCATCCAAGAGTTCGTCGCCACGTTGACGAACCTGCAAACCATCGGCCGCAACGGCCTGCATCGCTACAATAATCAGGACCACTCGATGCTGACGGCGCTGCTGGCGGTTCGCAACCTGGAGGGCGAATCGCATAATCTTTGGGACGTAAACACCGAACGCGCTTACCACGAGGAGCTTTGACCCGAATCGGAACCAGCGCCTCGCCTTCCCAACCGTCTCACCACTGGGACACCGTTGCGGCGGCATGGCAACAGGCCCAGCCGGACGCGCTTTGGCGCGCTCACGGCGATGCGGTCAACCTCGCGCTGCTGGCCCGTTGGCTGCCGCCGGATGGGGCGGGCGTGTTGCTCAAAACCGACTTGTTTGATGAGGCAGTGGGCGACGGACTGTATCCGCGTTTGGCGGGCGCGGCGCGGCCGATCGTGGGCATGGATGTGGCGCCCGCGACGCTGAAAGTTGCGCGCGCGAAATACCACGGCCTGCTCGCGGTCGGGGCCGACGTGCGCCGCTTGCCATTTGCCGACAGCGCGCTTGAGGTCGTGGTTTCCAATTCGACCTTGGACCACTTCGACTCCCAGGACGACATCGTGGCCGGGCTGCGGGAATTCCATCGCGTGCTGCGGCGCGGCGGCGAATTGGTGTTGACGCTGGACAACCCGGCCAATCCCCTCGTCGCCCTGCGCAACGCGCTGCCTTTTCCGGTGCTGCATCGCCTCGGTCTGGTGCCTTACCCGATCGGCGCAACCTGCGGCCCGCGCCGGCTCCGGCGGATGCTTCGACAAACAGGATTCGAGCTTCGACAACTCACCGCCGTGATGCACTGTCCGCGCGTCATCGCCGTGGCGGTCGCGCGCGCGGTCAAACGGTTCGCCCCAACGAGGTCGCAAGAGAGATTCCTGCGCTTCCTGATGAACTTTGAGCGCATGGAGAACTGGCCGACGCGGTTTCTGACCGGCCATTTCGTCGCCGTCCACGCCGTCAAACCCTGAAGTCCGCGTGTCCGCCGCCGCGTGTTGACGCCGAAATTAGAAACCCACAACCGTCGCCACGCCGTTGGCGTCGCGCACCCGGATTTCGAAGAGGGGCAACACCGGGCATTCAAACCCACAGAGCTTGCGGTCCGGCAAACCGTTCCTCTGCCAGCCGGACAGCGATGCAATGCGGCTGGTTGCATTCTCGACAACCAACGATACCTCGCTGGAACGACTGATCGCCTCCAGAAAGGCCGATTTGTCCATGGTGCGGCTATGGGGCCATTGCGCCGGCTGGGTGTCCATCACCTGACCGCCGATCTTCACCGCCCAGACCGGGTGATAGACCAAGCCAATGCCGAACTCGATGGCCGTGGTCTGCGAGCGCAACGCCTCTTTCAGCGTTTCAACGAAACGCGGGGACAGCCGCACGGTGTATTCGAGTTTCGCCCCCGGCGGGATTTGGTAGGAGGCCAGAATGGGGCGCACCGCGGGCCTCTCACGAAGCGTCCACTTCCCAACCACACTCGCCCCCGCCGTCAGGGCGACGCACGCCACAACAATCCGTAGCCGCGTGACGCGCGCGAGCGGCAACAGCAGCACGAGGGGAATCAGATAAAGCAGGTAGAAACCCCGCGCGACCGTGGCGATGATCACCGAGCACAAAAGGGGCGTCGTGGCTGGTTGGGGTACAAACAGACCTGCCTCTTTGATTCGGGACGTGCCGCCGAATTGGCGCGGCACCGGTTCGCGCCCCGTCATGCTCATGATGCGAGGCTCGATCAGGGCGGCAGTGTCCCAACTTCGCGCGCCACGGAAGAACGCGGCGGCTGGCCCCAGATTGCCCCGGAAATACGCGGTGCTCCACCAAAAATGGCCCGCCACAACCAACCCCAGCAATGCCGCACCGGCTACCCGGCCCCAGCCTTTCCTGTCCAGCAGCCTTGAAATGCCCATGGCTGCCGCGGCGTAGAAAAGGATGGACGCGCCGTAAAGAATGTAACCAGGGACGTTTGCCGAACGCATGTAGAGTTTGCTCGCCATCATCGGGACCAACAGGAACACCGCGAAAAACCAATATCGCTTCCCATGCCGCAGCACCATGATGGCCGCGACAAGCCCCACGATGAGCACGAGCGGGTCCTCGAACATCGCAAACGCTGTGAATCTTCGCGCCACAGTCTCCAGAAACGCTGCCGGACCTTGTTGGAGATCCGACATCCACCTGCTGAGGCCGACCGTGAAGATCCGCCGCTCGAATCTGGAAAATTCCACACAAGCCGGTTGCTGATTGAGCCACATGTTCAAGAGGTTCAAGAACCGTTCCCAAAGCATCTGGGAGCTGTAGGCAACCGCCGCGGCCATGCCAACATGGAGCGCCGAATTCCACCAGATCGCCACCGCCACATAGCTTCCGAGAAGTATCAGTCCATTGTTGTAGTTGAGACTCGCCAACGCCAGGAACAGCCCGATCGCCAGGTGTGTGCGCAAAGGCCGTCTCTCCGTCCAGACGCCGCTTTCGAAGATCACCAACACCCCCACGGCGTAGAGCGTGAACGACAGCAAGTGCGCGCTGTAGTCCGCGGCGTGAACCACCATCCCCGTGCCCCCGCAAGCCAGCAACGCAGCCAGAAACGCCGCAAGCCGGTTTTGGGAAAGCAGCCAGGTGAAGCGCCACACCGCATATACGAACGCGGCCCAGGAAAGACAGTTAACCAAAACAAACGCGTTCCAATAACCGAGCAGCGGCACGAAGAACGACACCGCGCAGGCGTAAAGGCCCCGCATCGCATACATGTTGAGCGGGCTGGGGCCGCCATTGAACACCACGGCTAGATCGAGGAAAGGCGTGTTCTCGATGAACATCAGCCGGTCACCGACCGTGTCGGTGTAACCCGTCACGGCATACCCGTGCGCAACGCAGTTGGTCGCCGCAATAAAGGCGGAACGCTCATCCGCGCTGTAGAAGGCGATGGGGATCGCCACAAGCAGAAACGCTGCAACCGCAAGAATCTCGTATCGCCGTTGAACCATGCGTGCGGGTCATCCGAGCTTCCCGAAAACCGAGGGCCGCTGCGAAACAAACATCCTTGTCCGCCGAACCTTGGTTTTCAGACCCGTATGCCGCCAGCTCACGGCGCATCGGACCCTCTGCGCGCTCGGCCAGGATGGGCGTCGGAAAGTCATCCGTCTCCAAAAAATTCGGAAGCCACTCTATGTCGCGGTCAATGACCGGACAAGCTGAAACCGGCGACAGGCAAAGGCCATGATGACGCTGGAGCGCTGTTGCTTGATTGGCGTCGCCGATGGCGGGTCAGTGTGTTAATAAAGGTCGCGTTGGCAGAGCCAACGCATCATGCGAGCCGCCATGCACAGAGCCAATCTCGTGGTTTTCGCCCTCGCGGGCTGCCTTGCCGTCGCCGCGCACGACTACGCGTTCGTTTGGCCGCACGACAAGGCGCTGGTGGACCAGTGGCGGAACAAGGACAACGCCACGCTCGAACCGCAGACCGACGATGGCGCGCGCACGGGCGTCCAGCGGTGGCGCAGCGGGTTCAAGCCGTTTGAGTTCACATGGGCGACGCTGCATTTCAAGAAGCCGCTCGACATGGCCGACGCCGGCAGCATTCGCTTCTGGGTGAAGGGCGACGGCAGCGGACACCGGTTGCAGTTCCAACTCGGCGCGCCGGGGCCGCAGGGACGCGGCTCGCTCTACTACATCAACACCGCCGAGGCCGTGACGCTCAGCTTCACCGGCTGGCGCGAATGCAAGGCGTCGCTGGGGAAGTTTTCAACGCCGGCGGGCGGCGACCCGGAGCGCGATCTCAGCCAGGTCGTCTTTGTGCAGTTCATGGTCCACCGAGCGGCGCGCGGCGCGGCGCCGCTGGACATCCAGATCGGCGACTTCCGCATTGTGCGTGACGCCGCCAAGCACCGCAAGATCGCGGCGCTGCGCCAACAGAAGCAGACGGAGGACGCCGAACGCGCGTTGCGAGAAAAGTTGAAAGCGGAACAAAACCGGGCCGCGCTCGCGCAGGTTGCGGAATCCCTACCCGACCTGCGCAAGCAGGTCGAGGCGTTGCCGTTGGAACCGGTCGAAGCGGCTCGCAAGCGCGCGGTGTTGATGTGGCTCCTGGAGGATGCCGAAGCGTCGGTCACGGCGGGTTTGGGCATGCCTGCGAAGGCGGCCTGCGACGATGCGCGCGCAATGCTCCACGCGCCGCTCGCCGCGGCGAAGACAACACGCTCTGCGGTGCTGCCGCCCATTGCCGAGTCGAAGGGCAACCCCTACCTAGAACCGGTGCTGGCCGAGGCCAAACGCTGCCGCGACCTGAAGCAGCGGTTCCCGAAAGGCGAGGCGGGCTACAAGGCCATCGAGAACTTCTGGCAGTTCGCCGGATTCGGCGGGCGCAGCTACATCATGGCGTGGGCGGCGTGTCATCCGGCCAGCCCGTTGCGCGGCGACCCGGCGCTCATCGCGCAAGTGATGCGCTGGCTGCAGGGCATCTTTCAGAACCATCGCGGCGGCGACCTCAACGTCGGCCGCACCGGCGGCAAGGGCAACCCCGCCCAAGACGCCAATATCAACCGTTTTTGCTTCGTGCCGACGTTCGAGGCGTATCTGGTGCTGCGCGAGACGTGGCCCGACCTCGTGCCGCCGAGCAAGCGCAAGGAGTGGGAAATGTCGGCGCGCGAGGTGACGGAGTTCCAACTGAAGACCTACGGCGAGAAGGTGGACCGCCACGGCGCGGGCTGGTATCCGAACATGGACGTCCACTACTTGCTGCTGATGGAGCTGGCCTCGCGCATCCTCGGCGAACCGCGCTGGCACGCCGAGGCGGAGCGGTTCCTCAAGCTCATCGCCAACTCGATCTATCCCGACGGCGCGTTCGCCTACCACGGCCGGCAAAACGAGTGCTTCGTCTATCATGAGATCAACGTCACGCACCTAGCGCGCTACTGGCAGTTGACCGGCAGCCGCGTGGCGCGCGACCTCGTGCTGGCCAGCGGGCCGTATTATCCAAACAACGTCGAGCCGGGCGGCGTGCCGGAGTATTACACCGACTGTTTTTGGAAACATTACTGGGACGGCGCGTCGCCCATCGGCCCGGACATCGTCGCCTCAATGCTGCACACCTACCGGCCCAAAGCGGTTGAGTTGGCCGCGCAGAACCGCCGCGTCGCCAACGTCGAGCTGAAATGGACCAAGCCGAGCCACTACTACGCCATCTACGCCGCGACGCTCTGGCGCGACTTCCCCGAAGCGCCGCAGCGCGACGGCTACATCTACTACGACCGCGACGTGCAAGGCCCGCGCGGGCGGTTTGGCCACTGGTCGTTCGCCGGCACCACGCGCGACCACGGCAAGGGCGCGCAGGGCAAGGACACGTTCGTCGGCGCGATGCTGACCTCGAAGGAGGAGAAGCGATTCCCGCTTGACGCGGCGTTGCAGGTTGTCACGAGCCAGTTCCGCCTGCAACCCGGCGGCCAGCGGTGGCGGTCGTGTCGTTACCTCTCGGCGAACGAAGAAAACGCTGTGACCGTCGCCGAGGATTTCGCGGCGCTGACGACGCGCTACCGCATCCAGAACGTCGCTTGGAACGGCAAATCCACGCTGACCAACTGGGAAGGCCAGCAGGAATGGTTGATGACGCCAAAGCGCATCATCGGCACGCTCGCCATCAGGCCACTCGCAGACGAGAAGGCGTATTCCATCCACGGCCGTGTGCGGCTTGGCTTGAAGCTGCCGATCGAGAAACAGGACGCCGCGACGTTCCGCTACGGCGGCCTGCGCGTGCGGCTCCACGAGCACAACTACGCCGACGTGATCACCGAGCCGTCGGAAACCTTTTACACCGACCCGCCGGAGAAATTCCGCAGCACCGAGATCGTCCTGCGCGACGCGCACAGCGTGCAGTGCGGTGAGAAGGAACCGAAGACCTACGCTGCCGGCACGGAACAGTTTTTTGCCGTCGAAGTGTGGCCCGCCGAGAACGCGCCCGCCGCCCTGGTGAAACGCCACGAACTGCCGGGCGGCTTGCGGGGGCTGGAAGTCATTGCTGATGGCGAATGGTTGATGGTCGTCCACAATCCGCAGAAGACCACCACGGTTGCCGACGTGCCCTTCCCCGACCAGGCCTCCGCGCGATGTCATCAAGGCAAAGGCAAGCCGAAAGTCGTCCGGGCGCGCGGCGGGAAGCTCCAATGTGTGGTGCTCCCGCGTTCGCATGTCGTGCTTGTGTCGGAATCCTCTCGCGGCGGTTGATGGCTACTTCGCTTCGCCAAACAACTCCGCCCACGTGTAGCGCCGGTAAGGCTGGTCGCAGGCGGGGGCGTGGCGGCTGGCGTGGGCGATCCACGTCGTCAGCGTTGGCGGTTCGAAGATCGCGTTATGCAGGTTGGAGCGCATCGCGACAGGGCGGGCGATGATTTTCTTGAATTCTTCCGGGCCGATCCTACCGTAGCTGCCCCGGACCAGCCGGACCAGATGCTTGTAGCGGTCGCCCGCGCTCAGCAGAACAGCGTCCTCGACGGGGTCGGGCAACAACGGCACGGCCTGGCCGGGCGCAACGACCTCGAACTTCTCCGGCGTGGCGGCGACGCCGCGGGCGGTGCGCGATTTGCCGTCGCTGACGACGTAGTAATACTCGCACGTGCGCGGCTTGGTCCGCATGTAGTCCAGCGCCTGTTCCAGCGTGTCGCAGTTCTCCAGCGCGCCGCGCAACAGGAACGACATCGGCGTGCCGTCCCACTTGCCTTCGCCGCGGCCGCCCATCTCGCCGATGGCGACTTGTTTTTCGTTCATGCCGGTGACCGAGCCGATGAAGCCGGCGTAGCTGACGTTGACGAAGCGCCGCGCGCCCACGCGCTCGACGGCCATCAGCACCGCCTCATCCTGCAGGCCGACCTCCGTCATGTAGTCAAGCACACGCGCGTGCAGGAGCGTGCCGCCTTTCGTCGCCTTGCCGAACACGGCCGCGCCGCTGCAATGAAAAAACTCCGGGAAAATGTTGGCCGCCTGCACCAGCGCGAGCGGCAGGCCCGCCCCGTCGGCCAGGCCGCGCAGTTCCTCGAAATACTCCGGCGCGATGAACGGCCTCTGGCGCTCGACCAACTGCGCCGCATCCGTCAGAAACCACCGGCCCTTTTCGATCGAGTAGTAGAAGCCGACGCCATAGACGACGCGGTCGCAGAGCCGCTTGATGTTCGGCGCGAGCAGCCGCCCGTGTTGGAAGCCGATGTCGTATGGTTTGCCCCGCAGCCGCAGCACGCGCCAGCCGTCCCTGATCTCCAACGAACCGTTGCCTTCGCTTCGCCTGGCGTCAGGTTCGCGAGGCACCTCTTTGAATTGCAGCGCCATCCCGCGCAGGACGGCGGCGAGGCTGCGGTCCAGCTCGGTGTTCTCGATGTGGTGGGCCTCCTTGTCGCGCGCGGTGGCTGCGGCGACAAGCAACTGGGCATGGTCATCGAGCGGCGCGCGGTGGAACGTCGCGCGCCAACCTTGAACTTGCACTTCGCGCGGCAAGCTGTCGTGGAGCGCGATGTCCGCATGGCCGCCGGCGAGCGCGACGCGCCAGCAGAGCGGTCCGTGTATGCGCATTGGCCAGGGCTTGACCAGAACCGGGTGGGGCAGGATCGAGAGCCCGATGCGTTGCCAGATCAGCCCGCGCCGCATCGCGTCGCCCAGCTCCGCCAACGCGCGGCGCGCCTCGGCCATGTTGCTCACCGCGGCGGCAAAACAAGCCTTGCTTTGGAACGCCACCACGCGCGTCTCGTCCGGCATGGAGATCAGCTCGACCGGATGGCCGTCGTAATCCACCGCCAGACGGAAACCTCCCGCGTTCGCCGGCGCGAACAATTCGAGCCGGAGCGGCACGCGCGGTTTCTCGCCGGCCTGTGTGACCGTCAATCGCACGTGCTGGCCGGACAGCCGGGTCGGATCGGTCAACAGCGCCGCCGTGTTGCCGTAAGCCGTCCAGATCAGAAAGGTTGCCGCCGCCCAGTCAAGCGCCGCCAGCGCGAGCAGCCCAATGAGCAGACGAGCAATTCGCCGACGCGATTTCATAATGAAGATCGTTCCAATGGTTCGCAGTCCGAATTGTTCTTCCAAACCATCAAGGTTTCGCGCGAGCCTCGGCTCGCGCGGGTGAACCGCGAACCGGGAAGAGAATACAACCACGTTCGAGCCGGGCACAACTCTGCAAACCGCTCTGTTGGAGACGCTACCGCGTCGTGTAGGTGCCGCCCGTGCGGTTTGCGATCTGTTCCAGCAGCGTCGGCTGCCGGTCCTGCGACTCGGCGGGCTTGACCGCCTCGCCGATGCCAATGGTGTGGATCCTGACCCGGAAGTCCTCGTGAATCTTGTGCGCCATCGCCAGAACTTCTTCCGGAGGCCCGTCGGTCGGCGCGCCGTCGCTGAGAAGATAAATCGTGTCCACATCGCCGCCGGGAAGCACTTTGGTCAGCGCAAAGTGCAGCGCGCCCACCATTGCCGTCGCGCCGAAAGCTTGGAGCCCCTCCACGAATCGCGCCGCCTTCTTGATGCTCGCGGGATCGTTCTTCAGCAGCCCGCGCCCGGCCAGACAGGTTTCCACCGTCGAGTGGAAGATGATGATGCCGAAGCGCATCTCCTTGGGCTTGCCCTGAAAGCCTGCAAGGAGGTTGCTCATTTCCTCCTTGAGTTGCCTGATGCGCTCGCCTTCCATGCTGCCGCTGCTGTCGAGGATGAAGAGGCAGTGTCGGGTCTTGACCTTCACGCCGTAGAAGCTGGCGCTGAACTCCTGCTTCTCTGGCGCGGCGGCGGGCTTTTTCTCACGATGCGTTTCCCAGTCGGCAACGCCCAACATCTTCAACTCGGCCCGTTGGCCGTGTTCTTTGAACCACGCGTTCCACTTGTCCGCCTCCTCGCCAAAGTCCTGTCCCGTCAACCGGTAGAGCGAACGTTGCGCGGCCTCGCCCACCGTGTCGTCCTTCACCAGCGCGATCAATGCCGGCAGTCCTTGCCGGCTCTTGATGCCGCCCAGCGCCTCCGCGGCGCTGATGCGGATCACGTGCGGGAACTTCTCGTCGAGCAGGGCGATGATCCGGGAAACCTCCGCCTCGGTTTGTTCGGGAAACCGTCCGAGCGCGCGCAGGGCCGTCGCACAACGCGCCGGCTCCTTGATATCGCTCCCCGGCGCGGTCTTCAGCGGCGCGAGGAGTCCTAGGAAGAACGGCTTGAACCGGACGCACCCGAGGTCCGCGTAGAACCGCAGCATCTCGTCGCTCAACCGCGGATGCGTCCGCAGATAGAACTCGAAGTAATCCAGCCCGCCCTTCCACGGCCACTGTGCCACTAGCTCGGCGATGCGTTGCTTGAACGCCGCTGGCGTCTTCTTATCCTCGATTATTCGCACCACCGCGTCGCCGGCCCTGGCGTCGTGGATGTTTTTCAGCGGCTCGAGACCAGCCAAATACCCTTCTCGTGCCGCCCGGACCACCGATTGCAGGACCTTCGCGCTGTCTTCCATGCCGCGAACGGGCGCAAGGCAAAACAAAGCGCCGCCTAGGACGATCGCCCCCATGATGCCGCGCCACGGCCACCCGCGACGAATGAATGCGCACGTTGCCATGCCGCCCCCATAGCAGATGGGCGCCACCAGCGCAATACCGGAGGCGGACGTGAACATGCAACCCAAACAAGCGACGCCGACGCACGCTTTCATCCAGGCGCTGAGAACGCGGTTCGGCACGCAAGGCGTTCGGTTTGAATCCACAATTGCGCTTCCATGCGGGGTTTTCTATCCTGAGCGGCGTTCACAGACATGAGCATGACGCCATCGCGACTCCAGCGGCGCGTCGGCGAGCGCCGCCGTGAAGGGTTTTTCGGCGATTTGGAGAATCGGCCGCCAGCTTGACTCACGACGGATGCAAGGGATCAGCGGCCGCGGCAAGCACCTGTGATCGAGCGCACAAACCAACCAGGAACCAAACCATGAGCATTGCACTTACCCGCCGAGAATTGATTCATGGCGCAGTCGCGTTGTCTGCCGCAGCCGCGCTGTCGCCCGCGACGGCCGGCTGGCCGCGCCCGCGCAAGCTGGCCGGCGCCGGCTGGTGTTGGGACGGGCAGGGGTTCAACGGCGGCGTCAACCCGTCCATCTTCGGCGCGGGCGAAGGGACGCGGTGGTTTGGCTTGCAGCGATGCTGCTTCATGTTCCATCCCAACACGCCGCTGGCGCTGGACAAGCTACGCGGCCTGAAGGAAGTCGTCTGCGAGATTTCCAAATGGAAGGTGCGGCGTTGCGAGAACGGCGTGGCGCACTACCTTGATGGCAGCATTCAAACCAAGACTGAGGAAGCCGCTAATGTCAGCCAATTGTCGCGCCAGCACCCGCTGATCACGGGCGCGATTGACGATGATCTGCTGGGAATCATCAAGCGTGACAAGATCAGGCCCGAACAATACGCTGCCGTCCATCACGCCCTGAAGAAGGACAACCCCAAACTCAAGCTGTGGACGGTCGTTTATACGCACGAGCTGAAGAAGGAAAGCTGGGCGGGGTTCGAGCCGTGCATGGACGTGGTCAATCTCTGGGAATGGAACGCGGCCAAGCTGCCCAGTCTGCCGCAGAACGTCGCGCTCTGCCGGGAACTCTTCCCTGACAAGCCAGTCATCCTTGGCTGCTACCTGCGCGACTTCGTCTCCAAACAAGGCGTGCCGATGGAGATGCTCAAGGTCCAGTGGGAGTTCGTCCGCAAGGCGCTGCGCGACGGGACCATCCAAGGCTACTCAATCCTCGGCGGCTTCCTGATAGACATGCACCCGCAGCAGGCGACGTGGGTTCGGGACTTCATCAAGGCGAACTGAACCGTGAGATGCGAATGTTCCCGTCGCGCTATGTGCCGCGCTGCTTTTACAGCGCCAGGCTCTATCTGACCGTATCCAACAATGGCATGAATCAGACCGCCTGGAGCGCTTATGCGCCGGGCAACTGGTATCCGGAGATTGACAATCCCAGCCTGGCCCCGAGCCCTTCTGTTGCGAACATTTCCAGCGGTTTGGGTGCCCGGACGGGGGTGTGGCCGAACGAGCGTTCGGCGCTTGACCTCACGTTTGGCGAAGGTTTTCCCGCGCTGGGGCTTCGGGTTGGCATCTTGGGCCGGGGTGTGGGCAATGATCAGGTCTCCTCGATCCGCTTGCCACAGACGGCCGGCTCAGGTGGCGGCGATGCTTCAATGACTCCCGTGAATGGCGCGGCGACTTATTTTGCGTTTTTCGACATCATCGGCGCCCAAGCCGGCGACAAGGTTACCCTGCTGATGAGGAGCGACGCGGGCGGGAATGACGGCATTTATCACCACGGCATCTCGCTCGATCAGTTGCCTGAACCATCAACAGTCTCTCTCTCTTCTTGCTCGCGGGCGCGGTGGCCAGTGGCCGTCGTTCCACCAAACGCTGAGCACAAAGGTTGTCCACACGTCCGCTGCCATGAAGGCAACCGGAGTTCGAGTGGCCATAGCC
>JAOACV010000019.1 GCA_026417675.1 Verrucomicrobiia bacterium | reverse complement strand
CCTGCATCGCGCTTCCCCAAGCTCCAGGCAGCGATGCTGGACGATTATCGAAACCTCGTCGGGGAAGTTCCCGTCACGAGTTCGCCGCTTCGCCCGCGCACGGAGCTGGTTCAGACCACCGACACGCACAAGACCTATCGGGTCTTGCTCGACGTGACCGACGGCGTGGAGGTTTACGGCAACCTCCTTGTGCCGCAGACCATCCGTGGACGCGCGCCGGCAGTGATTTGCCAGCACGGGTTGAGCGGCACGCCGGAGATGATCACAGGGATCGGGCAGACCAAGGACACCCCCTATCACGAATTTGGCCGGCGTTTGGCGGAACGTGGCTATGTGGTCTTCGCCCCGCTGATTCTCCACTATCATCCCGTGGAGTGGACCAACGACCAAGCGCGCATGGCCGACGCGGTCGGTGCGATGCGCGTGGCGATGGCCGTGGCCAAGACCCGGCGGGTCGTTGATTTTCTGCACACGCTGCCGTTCGTTGATCCTGATCGGATTGGCTACTACGGTCTCTCCTATGGCGGGTATTCCGCCCTTTGGATTTCGCCGCTGGAGCCGCGGTTGAAGGCGATCGTCGTCTCCGGCCATTTCAACGACTGGCGATCCAAGATCACCTCCAACGCGACGCCAACCAGCTACCTGCTGCATCCCGACGAGGATTTCTACAACTGGAACGTCCTGCACCGGTTCACGCACGTCGAACTGGTCACGTTGACAGCGCCGCGTCCGGTATGCATCGAATACGGCCGGCGCGACCCCATCACCACGCCGGAATGGACCGCGTATGCTTGGAAACAACTCTCAGCCATTCGCGACCATCTGGGATTGCAGGACCGGATTGTGCTGGCCGAGTTCGATGGCGTTCACGAAGTGCGCGGCGCCGAGTCCTTCGAGTTCCTGGACCGGCATCTGAGGCGGTCTCCTTGAGCCGCCTGCCGCCGCTCAGGGAAAGCTGGCGTCCGACGCCGGATGCATGTAATCTCCACGGCCAATCACAACCATCGAATAAGAAGCTATGAAAGCACGAGCCTTGTCCACCGCGTTTCTTCCGCTCCACACGCCCCGCGTCAACCTGCTTTGGGCGGCCGTCTTGTTGGCGGCTTTGTTCTGGCTGTCTGTCCCAGCGCAGGCTGCCGAGACTTCCCCAGCGCAGCAAACCAAGGGCGATGCGCCCACCAGAGCGCCGTCGCGAAAACCCGATGTGATCTATGTCCCCACCCCCCAGGCGGTCGTGGACAAGATGCTGCAGATGGCGGAGATCAAGCTGGGCGACGTGGTCTATGACCTCGGCTGCGGCGATGGTCGTATCGTGGCGACCGCCGCCAAGCGATACGGCGTCAAAGCAGTCGGTTTCGACATTGATCCGGTGCGCGTTCAGGAATCCCTCGCCACGGTCCGCTCCAACAAGGTCGAGCATCTGGTCACCATCAAGGAGGCGGACATTTTCACCTTGGACCTGCGCGAAGCCACCGTGGTGTTCCTCTACCTCCTGCCGTCGTTGAACGTCCGATTGATGCCGCAGCTTGAGAAACTCAAGCCCGGCTCGCGCATCCTATCCCACGACTTCGACATGCGCGGCGCAAAGCCGGTGGAGGTGGTCACGGTGACCAGCGGTGGCAGCGGCGTTGATGAAAACGACTACGAGGGCAACCAGCACACCATCTACAAGTGGGTTGTTCCTTGGGAGAAGGAACCGCTGCCTCCCGACAGCGAGAAAAAGGCTGGCGACGGCAAGTAACCTGCGGCCGTTTGTCCGATGCCGAGAGAGATGGTCCGCCTCTGGAACGGCCTTTCCCGTCTCCCCGCGCGCTCGGGCGGGCCTGCACAATATTCCGGCGAAGACGCCTGTTGCGCGTGCCACAGACGCGCGATAGACTGCTCCTGCGCGATTGCATGAAGCCTTGCATTAACTTTCGTTTTCGCACACACGGGGAGGCTGACGCATGGCTGTGGAAAACGCTGACCCGCCGCTCGAATGCTGCCGCGGCCCGCTGATTCCAAATTCCGGCGGCGCTTGGTGGAATCGTTGAACATGAAACGAATAATCGCACCCGTTCTCATGGGTTTGGCGATGGCCGACCCGGCCGGTGACGCCGTTGCCGCGACGCGCCCGCCCAACATCATCCTCATCCTCAGCGATGATCATCGCTACGACTTCATGAGCCACATGCCCGGCGCGCCGAAGTGGCTGGAGACGCCGAACCTCGACCGCATGGCGCGCGAGGGAGCGCGATTTGCCAACGCGTTTGTGAGCACCTCACTGTGCTCACCGAGCCGCGCGTCCATTCTGACGGGCCTTTACATGCACCATCACCGCGTGGTGGACAACCAGCGGCCGGTGCCGGAGGGGCTGACGTTCTTCACGCAGCACTTGCAGAAGGCCGGCTACCGCACGGCCTACTTTGGCAAGTGGCACATGGGCGAGGACACGGACCAAGTGCAGCGCGGCTTCGACCATTGGGCGAGTTTCAAGGGACAGGGCGAATACTTCGACCCGATCATCAACATCAACGGCCAGCGCAAGAAGTTCGAGGGCTACACCGCCGACGTGTTGACCGACCTCGCGCTGGAGTGGCTGGGCACGCAGGGCGACCAACCGTTCTACCTCCAACTCGGTCACAAATCGCCGCACTTCCCTTTTCAACCCGCCAAACGTCACGCGGGCCGTTATGCCCAGAAACCGGTGCCGCGCCCGGAGCCGATGGCCGACACGGAATCGAACTACGAGACACAACCGCGCTGGATGCGCGAGCGGCGTTACAGTATCCACGGCGTGGACCACATGGAGACGACGCCGTTCGACAACGATCCCGTGCCGGACTTCGACACGTTCTTTCGCAACTACTGCGAGACCGTCCACAGCCTCGACGAGAACATCGGACGCGTGCTTGCTTGGCTGGAGAAGTCCGGCCGTGCGAAGGACACGGTGCTCTTCTACATGGCCGACAACGGGTTCGAGCTGGGCGAGCACGGTTTCTACGACAAGCGCGACGCCTCCGAGGAGAGCATTCGCGTCCCGCTGCTCGTCTGGGCGCCGGGCCGCGTGAAAGCCGGCACAGTCATCAAACAGATGGTGCAGAACATAGACTTCGCGCCGAGCGTGCTCGACGCGACAGGCGTGCAAGCGCCCGCCGACGCGAAGATGGACGGCCGCTCGTTCTGGCCGTTGCTGACGGGGCGCAGCGCGCCGTGGCGCGATCACATCCTCTACGAGTATTACTGGGAGTGGAATTTCCCCGCCACGCCGACGACCTTCGCCATTCGGACCGACCGCTACAAATACATCTTTTTTCACGGCATTTGGGACAAGGACGCGTTCTACGACCTGCAAACCGACCCGCGCGAAAAGCACAACCTCATCCACGTGCCGGCGTATCAGGAGCAGATCGCCAAGCTGCGGAAACAACTCTTCGACGAACTGGAAACGTCGGGCGGCCTGGAGATGCCTATCCGTCCGCCGGCTGGAGAACGGCTGGGCGAACGCAAGCTCCGCCGGTAGCTCGTCCCGACAATCCCACCGGCCTTTCTGCTATGGGAATCATTGCCAAGTTTGCCGCGATCACGCTGTCATGCGCGAGCCATGCCCTCGCCGCGTCGGAGTTTCTGTCCGGCGTGCAACGCGTCGTCGTCCTAGGCGATAGCATCACCTACAGCGGGGCCTACGTGGAGTTCCTCGACGCCTATGTTGTGACGCGGTTTCCGGAGCGGCGGATGGAGATTTTCAACCTCGGCCTGCCGAGCGAGAACGTCTCCGGTCTGTCGGAACCCGGCCACGCCGGCGGCAAGTTCCCGCGGCCCGATCTGCGCGAACGATTGGGGCGGGTGCTGGCGAAGACCAAGCCCGACCTCGTCATCGCCTGCTACGGCATGAACGACGGCATCTATTATCCCTTCAGCGAAGAGCGGTTTCGAAAATTCCAGGACGGCATCCGGCGAATGCGCGAGCGCGTGACGGCAACCGGGGCGAGCATTCTTCACATTACGCCGCCGACGTTCGACCCGGAGCCGATCAAGGCGCGGACGCTGCCGGCCGGGCTGCCGGAGTATCGCCAGCCTTATGTCGGCTACAACGAAGTGCTCGATCGCTATGCCGCCTGGCTGTTGGAGCAGCGCAAGAACGGCTGGGACGTGGTGGACGTGCACGGGCCGATGAACCGCGATCTTGCCGAGCACCGCAAGCAAGACCCAAACTTCCTGCTCGCCAAGGACGGCGTTCACGCCAACGAGACGGGCCATTGGATCATGGCCAAACAAATCCTCCTGCACCTCGGCGCGAAGGACGTAGGCGGCGCCGACTCCGCCGCAGCCATGCTGGCGGCGCATCCGCGCGGCAAGGAAATACTCGCTCTCGTCCAGCAGCGACAGCGATTGCTGAAGGACGCCTGGCTCGCCAACACCGGCCACAAACGGCCGGGCATGAAGCAAGGATTGCCACTGGCCGAAGCGCAAGCCAAGTCGGTCGAGATCGAGAAACAGATTCGCGAGATGGCCGCAGGCGTTGCTGCGCCATTCCCCGGCCAGAAATCGCAGTGGCACGGCTACGACCGCTACGACTTCACAGCGGGCGGCAAACAGGTGACCGTCAGCGTGCCCAAGCAACCACTGCCGGGCAAACTCTGGGCGTGGAAAGGCGAGTTCCTCGATGCGTTTCCCGCCGCCGAAATCGCACTGCTCGGTCGCGGCGTGCATATCGTCTATCTGCGCGTACCGGATTTGCTTGGCTGTCCTCGGGCGGTCGCCCACTGGGATGCCTGCTACAAGGAACTCACCGGAAAGCTCGGCTTCGCCAAAAAGGTCGCGCTCATCGGCCTGAGTCGCGGCGGGCTTTACTGCTACAACTGGGCTGCGGCGAACCCCGACAAGGTCGCGTGCATTTATGCCGACGCGGCGGTCTGCGACTTCAAGAGCTGGCCCGGCGGCAAAGGCAAGGGCAAAGGCAGCCCGCGCGACTGGAAGCTCGTGATGGACTGCTACGGCTTCAAGACCGAGGCCGAGGCGCTGGCCTACCGCGGCAACCCGGTGGACAATCTCGCGCCGCTCGCGAAGGCGAAGGTGCCGTTGATTCACGTCTATGGCGACGCCGACGACGTGGTGCCGTGGGATGAGAACACGGGCGTCGTCGCGGAACGCTACAGGAAACTCGGCGGCAGCATCACGCTGATCGCCAAGCCCGGCGTCGGCCATCACCCGCACGGCCTGGCCGATCCCGCGCCGGTGGTGGAGTTCATCCTCAAACACTGCCGGCTCGCGAATGGTGTCACGCCATAAACTTGCCGGCGCTCCTAATGGCCTGCCGTGCGGATCATCTCGCTCGAAACAACGGTGGCGATCATGCATTTGGCTGACGATCCCCACACCCAACTGGAAGTGTCTGGAAGTTGTCCCGGATGCAACTTCGGCTGCCTGCCGCGCTGGGGATTCACTCGTTTGGAGCAATTCAACACCATCTCTTTGGTCACACTGCCATGCGGCTGCAGGCCCACCTCGCGGTATTCGCCGTGCCGAAAGCTGATAACCGTGCGGTTGTCGTTGGAGACAAAAACCATCTTGAACCGTTTCGGCCCCCCCTTATTGACCAAATGAATCGCGATCACATCGCCGATCCGCAAGGTCGTCTCCGGAGAGGACGACTCGTTGATGCCGGCGTGCGCCACCTGTCGCCCATTGACGAAGATCGTTGCGGCATCATCCACCGAGACGTAAAATCGGCCCACAACAGGCTGATCACCGGGTTTTGGGGTCATGTTAAGCTCTGTAAGCTGCTGCGCCCAAAGGTTCGGGTAGAACAGAAGCAGCGTCACCCAAACAGGCATCACCACGGACTTGGCGCATTGGCTCATCAAACCGTCTCCTCAGAGCTTCCGACGTTTGGTAGTCTAGGAAAGGCGGATTCTCCGGTCAAGAACCGTCAACTCGCCAGTGGAGTGAAACCATGAAGACACATATGTTCGTCCCAAGCTGTTTGCTCGCAGCCGCAACAGTCGTCACTGGAGTGGATTTCCCCGGCCCGAAGATTGGGCCGACGTCCACGAAGAAGAGCGGCGACACTTTCATCATTGGTAACAACGTCATCAGCGCGAGCTTCACGCTCCAAGACGGCTGCTTGCGGCTGCGGGACATCCGTGACGCGCTCAACGACAAGACGCTGCACTGCGGGAACGGGAACATGTTTTTCGTCAGCCTCGCGGACGGCCGCGTCCTAGAATCTTCGGCCGCCAGACTGACGACCTTGCCGAAGTTTGAGCCGCTGGTTCGCAACCCGAAGTCCGCGCGGCTGGCGGGTCGTCTGCCCGGCCGCCGCCTGACCGCTACGTTTGCCGACGCGAACGGCAACCTTCACATCCAGTGGGGCGCGGTCATGACCGACGGCGCAAACTACCTGCGCATGGAGGTGGATGTCATGCCCACCGCTGCGGATTGTGTCATTCGCGAGATCACTTGGATGGACCTCACTGTTCCCGGCGCGCGTGTGGCGGGTCGCACGGATGGCTCGCCGGTAGTTGCGGACCACTTTTTCTTCGGTTGCGAAGACCCGCATGCGCTCGCAGCCGACGGGCGCGTCGCGTTCCGGCTGCCGCGCGACACGCCGCTGCGCAAAGGCGAGACGCTCACGGTGAGTTTCGTGGCTGGCGTGGCCTCGCCGGGGCAGATGCGCCGGGCCTTCCTCTGTTACCTCGAACGCGAGCGGGCGCATCCGTATCGGCCGTATCTGCATTACAACTCGTGGTATGACATCTCGTGGCGCGGGGCGCTCTTTAACGAGGCCACGTCGCTGGAGGCCATCCGGCTTTTTGGCGAGCGGTTCATCAGGCCGCACGGGGTCATCATGGACGGCATGGTCTTCGACGACGGCTGGGACGACCCGAAGACGCTGTGGCAGTTCAACAGCGGTTTCCCAAACGGCTTCGCCCCGTTAGCGGCGCTCTGCAAGCGATACCGCACGCGGCTCGGCGTCTGGCTGTCGCCGTTCGGCGGCTACGGCGAGTTGAAGAAGCAGCGGCTCCAGTTCGGCCGCGAGCAGGGCTACGAGATCAACGCGACCGGCTTCTCGCTCGCCGGGCCGAAATATTACGCCGCGTTCAAGGCCGCATGCGTCGGCATGATCCGCAACTATGGCGTCAACCACTTCAAGTTCGACGGCATCGCCGCAGGCTCCTATGCCAGCGGCGGCGCGGCCTATGTGCTCGACACCGAGGCAATGCGGCGGTTGATGCTGGAGTTGCGTCGGGAGGACCCGAACCTTTACATCAACCTGACGACCGGCTCGTGGCCGTCGCCGTTCTGGCTGCGCTACGCCGACTCCATCTGGCGGCAGGGCCACGACATGA
Source organism: Verrucomicrobiia bacterium (assembly GCA_026417675.1). Lineage (GTDB taxonomy): Bacteria > Verrucomicrobiota > Verrucomicrobiia > CAIQCK01 > CAIQCK01 > JAOACV01. The sequence goes on along the minus strand of JAOACV010000019.1, from coordinate 5,416 downwards.
GTTTCGCCGGCAAAGGCCCGAAGCAGCAGCAATGGCTGACGTATCGCGATCAGGAAGTCTTCCGCAGCATCGTGGGCAAGGGGCCGTTGTTTCCGCTCAGCTCGCTGATGACGCAGGGTGTGGCCTACTCGCGCCACGGCGACGCTGGCGAGAAGACGTTCAACTCGGCGGGCTTCAAGGACGACGTGCGCACGTTTTTCGGCGGCGGCACGAGCCTGCAGGAGCTCTACATCCAACCGGGCAAGCTGACCGAGGAAGATTGGGCGGTGCTCGCCGAAGCCGCGAAATGGTCCCGCGCCAACAGCGACGTGCTGGCCGACACGCACTGGATCGGTGGCGACCCGGCGAAGCTGGAAGTCTATGGTTACGCCTCGTGGTCGCCCCGCAAAGGCGTCGTGATGCTGCGCAACCCGGACGATCAACCGCGCGAGTTCCGGTTGGACGTCGGCGCGGCGTTTGAGCTGCCGCCCGGCGCGCCGCGCGCCTACGTGCTGCGAAGCCCCTGGAAATCCGAAGCGAGTCGCCCGGCGCTCACGCTGACCGCCGGCCAGCCGCACACCATCAAGCTCCAGCCTTTCGAGGTGCTGGTCTTCGACGCGTTTCCGAAGCGTTAGCTCATCGCATCATTACCATCAATGCTTGCGCGCCAGCGTGCCGCGGCCAAGCAATTCGAGTCGCAGCAACCACGCGCTTAATGCCAGCGTTGCGACTTCAAGCGACAGCGTGCCCGGGCCGAGCCGAGAACTGAGGTTGCCGAAGCAGCCGCACTCCGGCGACAACCCGCGCGCAAGCGTGACCGATCCGACGACAACGAACATCGCCGATAGCGCGGTCAGGACCGCCAGCGCGCCGCGCCGCCACGGTCCGGCGATGGCCAGCGCGCCGGCCACCAGTTCCCACCACGGTAGCAGCACCGCCACGGCGGGCACTAGAATGTCCGGCAGGAGCGCGTAGTCCACGATCACGCGCGCGAACGCCTTCGGGTCGGCCACTTTCAGCCCGCCGGCGAGGATGAAAAGGGCGCCAAGAAACAGGCGGCCGGAAAAAGGGAGCCATTGTTTCATCGGCGTGATGAGATCAAGGCGGCTGAAGCAGGAAGTGGCGGCCTGGACCTCCGGAGTTGAATAGCAGTGTTCATCGCTTCACGGACTTTCATTTTTCCACCGGCCAGCCCAGCGCCTTCCATTCTTTCCAGCCGCCGGCGAAAATCTTCACGCGCGTGTAGCCCAGCGCGCGCAGTTTATCCGCGACCGCGCGCCCCTCGCCGCAGCCCATGCCGCGGCAATAGACGATCAGGTCCATTTCCTTGCCCAGCGGGAATTGCCGCATCAACTCGACAAACTCCGACTCAAACTTCTCCGCCGGCAGGTTCAAGGCCCCGGCAATATGGCCGGCGGCAAACTCCTTCCGGCTTCGCCCGTCGAGGAAGACCGTTTGTCCCGCGTCATAACGCGCGCGTGTTTCCGTCGCTGTTAGATAACGCGGATCCAGATCCGTCAGCGGCAGCGGCCGCGTCACGGCGATCCCGGCGGGTGAGAAGGCATTGAACGCCAGGCCCATCGCTGTGGCCATCACGATCATGCCCAAGGTCTCCGCCCACAGTCGCCGCCAGGCTGGGTTCAACGTTGGGTTCGTCGCGTTCATCTTCGCTTGCCGCGCTTCATGTTGGAGACGAACAGCGCGATCTCTTTGAAGCGTGGCACCAGCGCGCGCAGGAATCAAGTGCCGGTGCCGTAGATCAATCTCTCGCCGGCATCTGGAGCATAGTCAAGACTGCCGCCGTTTCCGCCCTGCACTCCCAGAGGGATTGGCAGCTTATCGTTCGCAAGAGAGTTGGGAGCCGTGGTCCGACTGTTGCATGACATCGAGAGTGGATTTTCCCTGTCTCGCGAGCGGGCTGGAATTTGGGCTTGTGTTTCGGCGGGAAAAGCGTAGTCAAACGCCTGTCAGACATTGCTTCTGCCGAGACGCCATGAACGACTGATTCCACCAGGAGACCCGCCATGTGCCCGAATCGCTGCGCTGCCCGATGTCATGCCCGCCGGCTGAGCCGCCGGGATTTTCTGCGCGCTTCAACCGTCGTCACCGGCGCGACGCTGCTCGGCGGGTCGCAGGCCGACGCGCTCGCGGCCGGCGCGCCGGCGTTTGCGCCGTGCGGGCCGGGATCGAAGTGCGTGCCGGCTATCAGGGTTGCCTTCGTCCGGCGCAAGGGCGACTATGGCATGCGGTGGCCGGGCCAGGTTTACGATGGCGAGGCGGCCCGCGCGCTGTATACGCGCAAGATTCAGGAGACCGCCGCGGCGTTGAAGATGAACGCCGACATCCGGCCCGCCCCGCTTTACAGCCTTGCGGAATCGGAGGCGTGGATCGGCGAGGCGAAAGCGGCCAAACCGGACGGTTTGCTGGTGGTGTTGCTGGACCGCCAGGAACATGCGTGGCCTACGGCGGCGCGGGCGATGGACTCCGGCATCCCCACGGTGGTTTATTCGCCGCTCGGATCGTCGTTCACCAGCAACACCGCGCCGCTGGCGGAGAAGACCGGCGCGATCATCTATGCGACCGACGATTTCACCTGGCCCGCCTACGGCATGAAGATGCTGCACGCCGGCGCGCGGATGCGCGCAACGCGGATCGTGGTCATTCAGGGCAAGCAACGGCGCGAAGCCGTCATGCCCGACCTCGGCATCCAGCTCCGCTACGTCCCGGCCAGCACGTTCACCGACCTCTACAAATCGCTCGGCGAGACCGACGAAATGCGCGCCCTCGCCGCCCAGTTCATCCGCCGCGCGAAGAAAGTCATCGGCGCGACGCGGCAGGATGTCATCAACGGCGCGCACAGCTACGTTGTGGCGCGCAAGATCATGGAGCAAGAGCAGGCCGACGGCATCTCGATGGACTGCCTCGGCGCGCTCGGGCCGACCCGGATGAGCCTGCCGTGCCTGGCATGGTCGCGCATGAACTACGACAGCATCCCCGCCGGTTGCGAAGCCGACATCGGCGCGGTCGGCGCGCACGTCATCTGCCAGTATCTGTTCGACCGGCCCGGCTTTCAGCAAGACCCCGTTCCGGAGACCGCGCGCAAGGCGATCATCGGCGCGCATTGCTCCTGTCCGACCAAGCTCAACGGCTTCGACAAACCCGCCGAGCCTTACGTGTTGCGCCATCATCACGCCGAGCGCGACGCCACCGCGCACCCGCAATGGCGCATCGGCCAGCCGGTGACATCGCTTGACGTGCTGCCCGCCGCGAAGGACAAGCCGACGACGCTCATCATCTCCTCCGGCCGCGTGCTGGAGAACATGAAGGTGCCGCCGGCCGGCGGCTGCGTGATCTCCGTGATGGTGAAATTCGACGGAGTCGAGGACGTGCTGAGCTATCCCGGCTTTCACCAGGTCTTCTTCTACGGCAACTTCCGCCAACACCTCGTGGATTTCTGCCGGCTGTTCAAGCTTCAGCCGCAGGTGGTCTGAATGAATCACGAAAGGAGACTGTCATGAACCAGCCCATCACACGAAGAACGTTCTTGGAACTTGCGACCGCGAGCGCGGCTGCTGTCGGCGCAGCGCCATGGTGCGACGCGGCTTGGGGATCCAGCCGAGGGCCGATCCCGCCGCCGTGGGTGCCGCCGACGAAAGTTCGCGTCGGCAAGGTTCTGTTCGGTCGCGCGCGCCCCGCCTGGCCGAAGGCCGCCGTGGACCTCGCCGCCGAAAAGAAACGGTTTGAGGCCCAACTGGCGCGGATCATGCCCGCGCTCGGGGAGTTTGAGTTTGTTGATTGCGGTCTGATTACCGAGACCACCGATCTCGCGCCGGTGAAGGAAAAGCTGCGCGACACCGACGGCATTCTCTTTCTCCAAATGACGATGGGCAGCGGCAAGGCGCTGGCGGCGCTGACGGAGTTGAACCTGCCGCTGGTGATGTTCGCCGAGCCTTACTCCGGCCACGAGTGGCACACCATCGCCGCCATGCAGCGCGAGGGCAAGCGCATCGAGTGCTGGGCCAGCAGCAAGTTCGAGGACATCCCCGTTGCGCTCCGCCCCATCCGCGCTATTCGCCGGCTCAAGGACGCGAAGGTGCTCCACGTCAGCAACCGCGACGCCGACCCGGCCTACGTCAAGCTGATGAAGGAGAAGTTCGGGACGGAGATCAAATCGTTCAAACTGCCCGACCTCGAAGCCGCCTACCAAGCCGTGGACGAGGCCGCTGTGCGGGCCGACGCGGAGACTTGGCTGCGCCACGCCGTCAAGAAGGTCGAGCCGACGCGCGAGGACGTGCTCAAAGCCTCCCGCATGGCGCTGGCGATGGCGAACATGATGAAGGCCGAGGGTGCCGTGGCGATCACGATGAACTGCCTCGGCATGGGACTGATTGACCGCGGCATGGGCTATCCGTGTCTGGGCTTCTCGCGTTTCAACAGCATGGGCCTCGGCGGCATCTGCGAGGCCGACCTGAAGTCCACCATGACGCACCTGATCTTCACCTACCTGGTGGACAAGCCCGGCTTTGTGACCGACCCGTGTTTCGATTATTCCAACAACACCATCATCCACGCCCACTGCGTATCGGCGCTCAGGATGGAAGGCCCGCGCGGCCCGACGCATCCCTATCTGTTGCGCAGCCATCTGGAAGACAACCGCGGCGTCGTGCTGCAAGTCAAGCTGCCCGTCAACCGCCCCGTCTCGATGGCGCGCTTGATCGGCGACAACATCATGCTGTTCTCCACCGGCCTGGCGGTCGCCAGCCCGCTGGTGGACCGCGGCTGCCGCACCAAGGTCACCGTCCGCGTCGAGCATCCGGAGAAGTTCTTGGAGACGTGGTCAAGCGGTTTGCACCGCGTGGTCTTCTACGGCGACCACACGCGCGACATCGAGCGGTTTTGCCGCTTCATGGACATCCGGCTGGTGCGCGAAGGCACCGACGAGGTCCGCGACGTGCCCGGCCTCGGCTGGCTGCCGCGGGTTCATGCGTGAGCGGCCGACGCGTGGTGGCCGTCGCGGGAAAGACACAAGGATAGAAGCGCGTGGGGATGGAGTCTGCGCGAGACGAGGCGGTGCGAATTGCTGCGTGCGTCCCGACGGACGCAATGACGGGTCGTTTTTTCTTGTGGCGCGCCAGCCGCACGCGCTGGCACGCTGCCGTTTGCCATGAACAAACCCGGTCTGCTTTTCTTCGCCGTCCTGTCACTTGTCGCGGCCGTCGCGGCGGCGGACGGAATCCACCTAGACTTGTCGCGCGCGACGTTGACGGATGAGCGGGCCGGCGTGACGTGGGACTTGGGCAAGGCGGCCAGCGCGAAGCTTGCGGCGGGCGGGCGCGGCGTGGTGATCGAGCAGACGCCGCCGGAGAAGGATTCGATCAAGCTGCTCGACGGCGCGCTGGGCATTGCGGCGGCCGAGGGCGGCTACGCGCTCGTGCCG
>JAOACV010000199.1:5510-5758 GCA_026417675.1 Verrucomicrobiia bacterium | reverse complement strand
TCGCTAGGATGGGGCACGATGGTGAGCGCCTCGCCGTTGGCCACGGCGGCCAGTTCGTTCAGTCGCGAGAACAGCGCGTTCGCCTCGCTCTCAACGGGGTCGCGGGTCTTGACCGTCGGGTTGGCGGTCATCGGTTTGGGCTTGCGCAGCGACTCGAAGAGTTCCTTGAACTTCGGATTCGCGGTGAGTTCCTGGTAGCTGAAGTAATTGTCAGTTTCCGGCAGGCCAAGCCGTTGTTTGAGCGGCTT
>JAOACV010000199.1:0-5500 GCA_026417675.1 Verrucomicrobiia bacterium | reverse complement strand
CAGACGCCACCGAGAGCAGCGCGTCAATCGGGTCGCGGTCGTTGAAATAGACCTTGCCGGTGATCCTTTGCATCGTCTCGCGCGCGAACGTGTCGAACGGCTTCTTGCGCCCGCCCTCCTGAATGGCCAGCCGTCCGAATGCCGTGAAATCCAACTCGGTTTGCGCAACGGCGGTTGCCGCCGCCATGCCAAGGATGATTGCCGTCAGTCCATGCCTCATTGGTGTCTCAAGTCTCCTTCGGCGCGCCGCCGGATCGGGGCCTCAGCCCGAAGAAATAGGTTTTCATGTAATACATGATGAAGATGCCGGCGCAGATGGTCCAGAAACCGATGAACTTCAACGGCCAGCCGGGGTCCCACATCACGCCGAGGGTGGATTCGTTCGGCTCGCCCTCGCGACCCTCGCGATAGCTGGATTGGGAGAATTTGAAGCCGCGCGTGCCGAGCCAGCCGGGCGGATAGACCGCCGGGTTGTTCATCCACACCTCGTGCTCGCGGGTGATGCCGCGCCGGTTGTCTTCGATGACGATGTGGCTGCGAAAGTCCGCCGGCATGTCGCTGCCTTCGTAGCGTTTGGCTTCAAACTTTTTCAGCCGCACCGTGAACCCCAGCGGATGCGTCCGCCAGCCGTAGCCGACGATTACGCGCGCGTCGCCGGCGCTCAGCGGCGCGGGTGAATTCCATCGCACCCAGGTCGCTGGCGAAGACTGGCCGCCTTGGCGCAGCGCGACGCGCAACGCGGGGAATCGTCGCGTGTCAGCGGGGTCAATCGGCTGCGGTTGCAACTCTGTGCGGGTGGTGGCGTCTGGCACCCAGTGGACCACCTCCAGCCTCCAGTCGGCGATCCCTGTCTCGACGGCGGTTTGCACTGTCAGCGGGCCGGTCTTAAAAGGTGCCCTGCCGCCGCGAACGATGTAATGCAACCTTGCGCCGGGGCCGATCACGACAGCGATTTGCGAAGCGCGCGGCGGCCGCGGGAAGCGATAAACGCTCTTCACGTCCTGCGACTCCTTTTTCGCACCGTGGACGATGCTCATGTCGGGATGATCGGCGAAGAGGAACGAGGTGGTTTCCGTGTTCGGGCCGGTTATGCGGAGCAACACGGCGGGGGTGTTCGGCGCATCACTGACGGAGACGGGGTTTCTTTGTTCGTTGTCCCATCGGAAGTCGGCAAAATAGGCTTTCACTTCGGCGCTAAATCCCGTGTCGCCGAGCGGCGTGATTTTGCCGGCAACCTCGGCCACGCTCAGGTCGAAATGTTTTCCCGCCACGTCAATGTGAATGACTCCCTTGCCCGAGGGCGCGGCATCTCCAGGGGGCATAGTCAACGCGGCCAGTTCCGCATCGCTGGCGGCCTCGATCGCCTGGAGTTCGACCATCCCCATCAAGCTCACCGCGGCGCGGCGGGGATCGCGCGGCAACAACCACTCTTGAATGGTCGCGCCACCGCCCATGGCGCTTTGCAGGCGCACGCGGACGGCGGGGTTGGGTCGGACACCGCCGCCTTCGATGACCAGCATCTCGCGGACGTTTGGGTGGACCTGCTGGATTTCCAATGCCAGACCGTCGCCGAGCCGATAGCGCCGGCCTTCGGGTGGCAGCGGGCGGCGCTCCGGGTCGAGCGTGATAGATCGCAGCACCTTGCCCTCCGGCGTGGTGACACGAACGGTCTCCTGCTCGAAAACGACGTGGTCGGCGCTCTCGCCCTCGCGCAGCGTGATGTGGCCGTCCACGCCGAACTGGAAGCCGAGCATCGCGCCGAGCAGCAAGATGATGATCCCCGCGTGGGTGACGACGAAGCCGGTCTGGGAACGTTTCCACGGCCAGCGCAGCAGCGCGGCGATCGCGAGGTTGAGGCCGAGAACGCCCAACAGAACGGTGAACCACCACGCCTGATAGATGTCATGCTGGGCTGCAGCGGTGCCGTGGCGCGATTCGTAGAGGGTGCCCCAAGCCAGCACGACCGCCAGCGCGGTGAGCGTGACGACGGTGGTTTTGAGCGAGCCGCAGAGGCGCGCGAGTGAGGCGAGCCAGCCGTTCATGGAGCACGGGACAATAGACGATTGGCCGGGCTTTGCAAAACGAAAAGCCGGGCGCGGACGGCGGCGGGATTTGAGCTTGACCGAGCCAGTGGCGGCGGGCAGTCTGTTATCGTAGCATTGTGCCAGTGTGCAGCAACCAACGATGAAGTGCCGAGCAGTTCGGGAAAGTGAACCTAATGTGCCACGACACGTTTCCTGCGGTGAATGCGCGGGCGTTTGGGCGCGTCTGTCGGGCGCATCGTGAAGGCTTTCGTCCCCATGCCGAGACGCTTCAACAGAAGAACGCAAAGGGTTTTCCCGTGAGAGTTTCAGCAGCCCAATCTTGTCTGGCGGCAGCCGCCCTCTGCCTGTGCGCCGTGCTTCAGCACGCGAGCGCGGCCACCACGGCGCCGTTGAATCAAACCCTCAGCCTCTCATCCACGGCGGCAAACAACTTCCAAGCGGCGGTTCGGAACGCGGAGGTCGAGAAGGCCAAACGTCCCCTGACCGGACCATTGAGCAAGCTAAGCAAGAAGCTCGACGACTTGCGCGCGAATGTGACCAAGCAAGCCCAGGCGCGCCAGGCGGCGGTAGGGTCGAACCGCCAACTCTGGAAGCTGCAAGGCATGTCCGTGCCGAACTTTTGCCAGGTGGCCGCGGACGGCGCCATCCAGGTCTATGTGCGCACCAAAACCGTTGCTGATTCCAACGTGACTCAGTTGAAGGCGCTGGGAATGCGGGACGTGCTCATGGTGCCGAGCATGAAGGTGATTGAAGGCTGGCTGCCTCACGACCAGATTCTGGCTGCGGCGGCGCTGGATTTCGTGGCACGGATTGATCTGCCCGACTATGGCATTTGTAACGCGGGCAGCGTCACGACGCAGGGAGACGCATTGTTGAGGGCGAATTTGGTGAGGCAATTGGGCCCACCCGGCCCTTGGACTGGCGCTGGAATACGCGTCGGCGTGATCTCCGATGGCGTCTCTAACTGGACAACTTCCACCAACACCTTTGATTTGCCCCTGTCGGGCATCGCGATCATGCCAGGAGTTGGTGGATCAGGCAACGAGGGCACGGCCATGTGCGAGATCATCTATGACATGGCTCCCGGCGTGCAGTTTTTCTTCGCAGGGCCGACCACCTCGGCGCAGATGGTGGCCGCAATCCAATGGATGGCGACCAACGTCAACTGCCATATCATCTGCAACAATCGGGACTTTTTTCTTGATCAACCTTTCTTCGCGGACGGGACGATTGCCCAGGCTGCGCGCGATGCGGTCGTCAATCGCGGACGGGTCTTTGTGAGCGCCGCAGGCAACTACGCCAGACGGCATCATCAGAAGCTTTTCACAGATGCTGGCTTCGGCTGGCACAACTTCAAGGTCGGGGCGGGTGTGGATACGGGACTCGATATTTATGTGCCGACTAATGGGACTCTGCGAGTCACTCTGCAATGGGACGACCCTTTTGGCGCTTCAGCCAACGACTACGACCTCTATCTCATTGATCCCCTGACCGGCAACATCATCAGCCAAAGCATCGAGCGTCAAGCTGGCACGGATAACCCGGTGGAATCTCTCCCACCTTGGACCAACAACACGGGCTCGGGCAGAACCGTGCGCGTCTACGTCAAGCGCGTGGCGGGAGTCGCGAAAACGCTGGAGTTGTTTGCTTATTCGCCCAACAACGCGCAGATTGAAATAACGGACGGAAACTTCGTCGCTGCTGACAGCATCTTTGGGCCGGCGGCTGTGTCTGAGGTGATTTCCTGCGGCACGATCAATGCGACCAATGTCGGTCTGAATGTGATTGCCCCCTATTCCTCCTGCGGGCCTTCGACGATCACGTTCGATACCAACGGCGTCTTCAACCCGGAAATCCGTCAGACCCCATTCATCACCGGCTTGGACGGCGTAGCCATCACCGGCGCAGGCGGATTCCAGAACCCATTTTTCGGCACATCGGCTTCGGCGGCGCACGTGGCGGGGATTTGCGCGTTGCTGCTGGATCGCCGGCCTCTTTCCACGCCGCAGGAGATTCGCGATGCGCTGGCTGCCAGCGCGATAGACAAGGGGTCACCCGGCTACGACAACACCTACGGATGGGGCTTGATAGACGCGCTGGGAGCCATCAACCAAATCGTCACGCCCGTGGTCTCCTTTGCCGTGTCTTCGGAACAAAGCGCCGTCGAGAGCGGGTGGGTGCAGGTTCGTGTCAACCTGTCGGCCCCTGCGGGGGAAACGATCACGATCCCGTTCACCATCGGGGGCACGGCGACGCTGGGGGTGGACTATTTCCTGACTCCGTCCACCAACGTCATCACGATCCCCGCAGGCGCCGCCGTCGGCACCAACACCTTCGTCCAAATCCTGACCGATTCCATCCCCGAATGGGGGGAGACGGTGGTGCTGACCATGGGCACGCCCACCAACGCGACGTTGGGTGCCACGACGGTTTACACGCTGACTATCACCGACGACGACACGCCGGTGACGACCAACATCATTGATGGTATCGTGGTGAACGCGCCAGGAACCTACATGGTCGGCACCGACAGCATGTTTAACGCACTGATCATTACCAACGCCGGCGTGCTCAACGACGCCATCGGCGTCATCGGCAATTCGGCCGCCGCGTCGCAGAACCGGGTTTACGTCACCGGCGCGGGATCGTTATGGCAGAACAACAACTCGCTGATCGTCGGTTCCACCGGCGCCTACAACCGGCTGACCATTGACGACGGGGCCGTTGTGTCCGCGTCCAACATCGTCATCGGGGCCTTCGCCGGCGCCATCAGCAACCAGATCAGCGTGCTGAGCGGCGACCTTTTTGCGACCAACGCGGCGGGCGGCGGCGCGCTGGACATCCGCCGAGGCATCCTCGCGCTCAACGGCGGCAACGTCACGGTGGATCGCCTCTACGCGACCAACGGTGCCAACAGCGTGGTGGACTTTTACGCCGGCACGCTGGACACCTCCGGCACCCGCATCAACAACGGCTCGCAATTCCGCGTCGGCAACGGTCTCGACTTCGCCACGATGCACCTCAACGGCGGCACGCACTCCTTCGCCAACGGGCTTTTCATCAACACCAACGCCATGCTCACGGGCACCGGCGCCATTTCGGGCACGATCATCAACGCCGGCACGATTTCCCCCGGTGATTCCGTCGGCGTCATCACCGGCGACAACAACCTGACGCTGTTGAGCACCGCGTTGGTGTTGATGGAACTGGCCGGCACAGACCCCTCGCTTTACGATCAGATTGACATCCTCGGCACGCTGGTGTTCGGGGGCGCGTTGCAGGCGACATTGGACGCCGGCTTTGACCCGCAGGTCGGCGACCGGTTCGACCTTTTTGACTTCAGCGCCAGTTCCGGCAACTTCAGCTATCTCGATCTCCCCAGCCTGGCCCCGGATAAATACTGGTATGACGGCTTGCTCTACACCACGGGCGAGCTGATCGTGGGCGACCGTCAG
>JAOACV010000198.1 GCA_026417675.1 Verrucomicrobiia bacterium | reverse complement strand
TATGTCCTCCCTCAAGCGATCCCTGCGACCCGGTGCGCGCCTGGTCATTGCGGACAACGCCATTCTCGACGACGCCGCCAACCCGTATTACGGACCGAGAATCGCCCCGGAGCTGATCATCAGCCAACTGAAGTATTACGGCTTCCGCCTTGTGGACCGCGCCCAGTTCATCCCTCAGCGCTACATCCTTGTGTTCGAGTTGCAACCCTAACCGTCGGGCTTGGCGCCAACTCGCCTCCTTCCTCTGCGTCGCCGGGAACCGGCCACATGACCAGCTAGGCCATCAACATTATCGGCGGACGAAAAACACACTGAGCGTGGCAAAATGGTTTGGGGCCTACGCTGCGGCCCGCATCAGTAACGCGGCGTTGTGTCCGCCGAAAGCGAAAGACTGGGCCACGGCGGTTCGAATGGGCTGGCGAATGGACGACCGCACGAAATTAAGATCGCGGATCGGATGATCGAGGTTCTTGCAGACGTGGGTGGTGCCATCCCGGATGGAGAGCGCGGCGACAATCGCGCCGAGCGCGCCGCTGGCGCCGATGGTGTGGCCCAAGAGCGACTTGGTGGAATTGACCAAAACCTTCTGTCCGAAAACCCGCTCAATGACTTCGGCTTCAGTGGCGTCGTTGAGCTGGGTGCCGGTGCCGTGGGCGTTGACGTAGTCCACATCTTGCGCCGCGCAGCCGGCTGATTGCAGCAGGCTGGTGAGCATGCGCTCGATCTGCCGGCCGTTCGGTTCGATCATCATGATGTTGAATCCGTCGCAGGTTTCCGCGTAAGCGGCCAGTTCGCAGATAACGTCGGCCTTGCGTGCGCGAGCGTGTTCCAGTTCTTCGAGAACCATGATGCCGCAGCCGCCCTGGCTGAAGAGGAACCCCGACCGGTCACGGTCGAAGGGACGGTTGAGCTGGTCGTTACGCAACGGCTCCTTGCCCTGCACGACGAGCGTCCGGGCCGCGTCGAAACCCCGGAAAAGCATGCCATAGTCGTCGTTGAGATGCTCGACGCCGCCGGCGATGGCCATGTCTATGTTACCACTGCGCAGGGCCAAGAACGCCTGCCCGATAGCCACGGTGCCCGCCGAGCAGGCTGAACAATTTGTCTGCACCGGGCCGTGGATGCCGAACTTGATGGCGACATTGGATGACACGGCGTTGGGCATGATCATCGAAACCACGAACGGATTGGGCCTGAAGGGAATGAGGATGTCTGCGGCGATGCGTTCGGCGGTTTGCAGGGCCTCCAGGTGGCTTTCCGACGAGGCCAGTGATTTCGCGATCTGTTGCAGGCGCGGCTGCTGGGGCGAAAGCATGTGATAGGCGGCATTCGAGAGCAACGAACTGATGCCGCCCACGCCGGTGCCGACGAAAACGCCCGTCCGGTCCGCGTCCACGCCGGCGAGGGCATAACTGTTGCGCTTGACGTCCACGAGAGAGAACCGCACGCCGGCGTTGCGGAGGGCCTCGGCGGCGGTCTCCATGGCCAGCACGGCGACCGCGTCCAGTTTGGTCCGTTCGATGTCGTTCACCAAGTCACTGCTCGGGGCCAACGGCGGCAGTGGAGACCACACGCGGGAGTTGTAGCGATGAAAGTCGCTCCATTTCGGCGGGATCTCGGCCACCACGGACCTGGCTTCGAGGCAACCGCGCCAAAACTCTTCCACGCACGTCCCGATCGCCGTGAACGCGCCCAAACCGGTGATGACAACCCTCCTACTCATGAGCCGGGCTGATTCTTGGCCGCCAATTTCGCTTCGATGTAGGCGACCGTCGAGCCGACCGTCGTCAACTGGGCCAAATCCTCGTCGGGGATCTGATGTTTGAAGGCGTCTTCCAACGCCATGACCAACGTGATGCGGTCCAGGGAATCGGCGCCCAAATCACTGATGTAGTTGCTCTCAGGCTTGATGGAGTCTTCCGCGATGCGGAGGACCTTCGAGACCACCGAGGTGACCTGCTTGTAGATTTCCGCGTTGTTGGGGTTGCTTTCACTCATGGGGTTTCTCTTGTGGCGTTCAACATTTCTCTTGCTCTGGCGACACGCGCCGCCGGCCTAAGCGGCATGGTTGATCTTCCTTTCGTCGAAATCGAACTGCATGGCAAAAGCCACGATCCCGCTGATGTGTTCGAACAGCGGCGGGATCGTGACCGGGGCCATAAACGACAGGAGCTTGCCGCAATCGTAAATGCTCGCATCGTTGTTGATGTATCCATCGAACAACGCGCCGACGGTCTTGTAGTAAAACTGCTCGACTCGATTGAGATCAGGGGGCACGGCATCCACGAAACGCACGCCCTCGTATCCGATACACGCGAGGCCCGCTTGGATGACCTGACGGGTGGGGCCGACCGCGGGATTGGCGATGTTGAGCTGGCCGGCGTGCGAATGCACAGCCTTGACGATCGTCTTGGCGACGAAGTCAACAGGCACGACGTTCATCGTGGCTTGGTCGCTGATGCACAAGCGCAGCGGGCTGCGCAAGCCGGCTTTCTTCAGTTGCCAGAAAAACTTCAACCAGCCGTAGAAGACGTCGAACTTCGGCGTGTAATACAACGGCGCCTCCATCACCCGGCCGCAGATGATGCTCGGCCGAAGCAATTGGAACTCGATGCCCTTTTCTGTGCAATACCTGGCAATCTCATGTTCGATCCTGCCCTTGGATTCCTCATACGGATTGCGATACACGGGCGACGGCAGGCTCAGATAATCGTCGCCAACCCGCCCGTGCCGGATGCCGGAAGAAAACACCGTGCCCACGTAGATGAACCGCGCGGCGTATCCGTCCAAGGCGCGCAGGAGATTGCGGGTTCCCTGATAGTTGTGCGCGTGAACATCGTCCCTAGCCTTCGGCGTCGTTTCGAGATTCACCGACCCGGCGCAGTGGATAACTGTCAACGGCTCGCGAGCGGGAATTGCGGCCCGAATGGCCTCCCTGAGATTGCCGGCGTCGCACAGGTCCGCTGAAACCGGCTGGATCGCCTTCCCGGCGGAGGAGACGCTGCTTCGAAGCGACGCCGGCAGGAACCTGTTTCGGAGGAGCCGCTCCACGCGCTCGGATGCGGAGAGGGACAAAGACGTGCGCAGGACCGGATAGATCTTGCCGGCCAGCGCGCCGCCGGCCACTTCGCCAAGCAACTCGTAGAGCACATGCATGCCCACAAGTCCCGTGCAGCCTGTAATTAGAATGTTGGATCCGATCATGTTCTCGACAACGGCGGCTGGTCCTCCGCGCCATCCGGGGCGGAATGTGACATGACCAGCCGATGGGTCAAGACGCGCTTCGCCGCGCGTCCTTAGCTCCAGCAAGCCTCCTGCACCTTATCCTGACTACGACGCTCAAGGACAAGAAGAATCTATCGGGCTTCAAGAAAGAACAGCAGGAACCAATGACGCCGATCCAGTCACGCCACAGGGCCTCGTTCGTGGAATTGTATCGAGGAAGTAAACCGGGTAGCCCATAATGCGGCCATGAAACCGTTCACCGTCTCCGAAGTGGCCGCGAGGATTGACCACGCGGTGCTCAAACCCAATTTCACCGATGCCGACATCGAGCGGCACGCGACAATGTGTGTGTCGCGCGGCGTGAAAAGTATGTGCGTCCGTCCCTGCGATGTTGCGCTCGCCGCGAAGTGCCTCGCCGGCAGCCGGGTGCACGTCTCCGCCGTCATCGGCTTTCCCCACGGCCATCACCGGTCCGAAATAAAAGCGCAGGAGGCCGCGCTGGCGATCCGGGACGGGGCGCGCGAACTCGACATGGTGATGAACATCGGCAGGTTCCTGAGCGGCGACTACGACTATGCGCGCCGCGACATCGCCGCCGTCGTGGCGGTCGCGAAGCCGAAGGGCGTGCTGGTGAAGGTCATCCAAGAGAGCGGCTACCTGACGCTGGAACAGGTGGCCAAGGCATGCCTCCTCGCCGAGGAGGCCGGCGCGGATTTCGTGAAGACCTCGACCGGATTTGGTCCCGGCGGCGAGACGTCGGAGATCGTCGCGGTGATGATCAAAACTGTCGGCGGCCGTCTCGGCGTGAAACCCTCCGGTGGCATCCGCGACTGGAAGACCGCCGTCGCCTATCTTGCGCAGGGCGCCGATCGTCTCGGGGTCGGTTCCACCGAGGCCGTGTTGGACGGGGCGACCGCCAGCGGGAGCTATTGAAAGTTCCGGATCGCGCGGCTCAAATCTTCCACGGGCTGCGGTAGTCGCGCGTCAGCCACTTCGGGTCGCCGGTGCCGCCGACAAAGGCGAACTTCTTCGGGTCCCACTTGATCTTCTGGCCGTGGTAGTAGGCGAGGTTCATCAGGTGGCAGCAGATGGCCGAACGCGCGCCGACCTGCTCGCTGGTGATGGGCTTCTTGCGCGAGGCGACGCACTCCATGAAGTCGGTGATGTGGTTCTTGCTGACGTAGAGTTTGATCTTCGCGTTTTCCAGAAACGCCTTCTGCGCCTTCTGCACCTGCGCGGCGCAGGAGGTCCTCTTTTCCTCCTCCTTCTTCTTGTCGCCGGTGAACGAGGCGATCATCTCGTTGCCGCGCTTGAAGGTGAACTTGCCGCGGTTGACTTGGACCTCGCCCTCGGTGCCGTAGAAATGCACGCCGAAACCGTCCTTGTGCTCAACCGTGACGCCGTTGGCATAGACCAGTTTAGCGCCGCGCTTGGCGTTGGGCGTCGGGGGAGGCAGGACTTCCACCGGGCCGCTGGCATCCATGCCGAGGCCCCACTGGGCGATGTCGAGATGGTGCGCGCCCCAATCGGTGACCATGCCGCCGCCGTATTCGCGATAACTGCGCCAGCGCGGGAAATGATCGTGTAGGCCGCGCGGGCTGAGGACGGAGTTGTAGGGCCGCACGGGCGCGGGGCCGAGCCACAGATCCCAATCCAGCCCCGGCTCCATCGGTTCCTCCGGCAGATCGCAGGGGATGCCGGGGTCGCCGAAGCTGCACTCGACGTGCGTCACCTTGCCGATGGCGCCGTTGAGCACCAGTTCGCAGGCAACGCGAAACTCCTGGCTGGATCGCTGCATCGAACCGGTTTGTAGCACGCGCCGGTGGGCGTCCACGGCTTTCATGACCTCGACCGCCTCGTGGATGTTGTGCGTCAGCGGCTTCTCGCAATAGACGTCCTTGCCGGCCTTCAACGCGGCCAGCGCGATGACCATGTGCCAGTGGTCCGGCGTGGCGATGCAGACCGCGTCAATGTCCCGGCGCGCGATCAGATCGCGGAAATCGTTGTAGGCCGCGCAGTCGCCGCTCGGTCCGCCTTTCTTGGCGTAGAACTCGTCCACGCGCCTCTTGGCGTCGTTGCGCCGGGTGGTGTCCACGTCGCAGACCGCGAGCACGCGGGTGTCTTGACCGAGGAACGCGCTCAGCAGTCCGCGCGATTGTTTGCCCATACCGATGAAGCCCATGCCGAGCAAAGCATTCGGTTTGGCCTCTGCCGCCCAGATGCGCGACGGCAGAATGAACGGCGAGACGGCCGCCGACGCGGCGGCCCGTTTCAGAAACGACCGGCGAGAGAGTTGCATAAGGTTCCTTTCGATCAAAATGCGGTCCGCTTTATACCCCCGCCGCGCCGCCAACGCCACAAAGATTCTTGGCGCCGAACGTATGTCATGAGGCGCTGTCAAGGTGGATCGCGTTCTCCGAACGCGATTCTCCCGCCCTACGCGGATCCTTGTGTTCGGAGAACGCACCTCACCGGGACGTCCGACCTCATTTCAGCCGCTCCAGCATCTCCAAAAGCGCCGCGACGATCTTGGGGGAGGCGTCCACTTCGAGGCGGTTGGTGCCGAGC
>JAOACV010000197.1 GCA_026417675.1 Verrucomicrobiia bacterium | reverse complement strand
CTTCCACTCGGTCCGCCGCCGTCAGCAACGCACGCAGGAGGAGTTCGCCGCGCGCGTCGGCGTCAGCGTCCGCTTCTTGCAGGACATCGAATACGGCCAGAAGGTGCCGTCTTCTATCATTCTGGCGCGTTGTTGGTCTTGTCCTTGGAATGACATCGCGTTCGGAGAACGCGATGCACCGTGGGGTTGGTGGAGCGCGTTCTCTGAACGCGCTGGGCGCGGCGCGTGTAGAAGGACATCGCGTTCGGAGAACGCGATCCACCATGAGTGCGCGATGAACCGTTGCTTCTGGGGGCGCGCGTTGCTAGAGTGTCGCTTCATTGATGAGAACCATGCGAATCCTTTCGGGCATTCAACCCAGCGGCGCGCTGCACATCGGCAACTACTTCGGCATGATGCGCCCCGCCATCGAGCTGCAGGCGCGCGGCGAGGCGTTCCTGTTCATCGCCGACCTGCACGCGCTGACGACGGTGGAAGACCCCGCCGAGTTGCGCCGCAACACGCGCGAGGTGGCGCTGGATTTCCTCGCGTGCGGCCTAGACCCGCGCCGGGCCTGTTTCTTCCGCCAGAGCGACGTGCCGCAGGTGACGGAGCTGACATGGATACTCTCCAACGTCACGCCGATGTCGCTGCTGGAGAAGTGCCACAGTTACAAGGACAAGATCGCCAAGGGCCTCGCGCCCAACCACGGCCTGTTCGCCTACCCGGTGCTGATGGCCTCCGACATTCTCATCTACCAGAGCGACATCGTGCCGGTCGGCAAGGACCAGAAACAGCACGTCGAGGTCACCCGCGACATCGCCATCAAGTTCAATATGAAGTTCGGCGGCGGGCGCGGCATCTTGAAGGTGCCGGAGGCGGACATCCGCGACGAGGTGGCGGTGGTGCCCGGCCTCGACGGCCAGAAGATGTCCAAGAGCTATAACAACACGATCGAAATCTTCTGCGAGGAGAATACGCTGCGCAAGAAGGTCATGGGCATCGTGACCGATTCCCTGCCGGTCGAGGCGCCGAAGGACCCGGAGAAATCGCATCTCTACGCGCTCTACACCTTGTTCGTGTCGCGGGATGAGGCGCGGGCGATGGCGGAGCGTTTCCGCAAGGGCGGCCTCGGCTACGGCGAGGTCAAGAAGGCGCTGGCGGAAAGGATGTGGAGCTATTTCGCGCCGTTCCGCGCCAAGCGGGCCGAGTTGGCGAAGGATTTGGCGTTTGTGGAGGATGTGCTCCGGCGCGGCGCCGAGCGCGCGCGGGAGGAGGCCGAGAAAACCATGAAGGCCGTCCGCGAGGCGGTAGGGTTGCGATGAGGACACACGCTTCCAACAGGTGGAGCGCGTTCTCCGAACGCGCTGGGCGTCGCGCATCTAGAATGAAATCGCGTTCGGAGAACGCGATCCACTGTTGATGTCATGGTCGAGAACGATTACAAGGTCAGGCTGGAGATATTCGAGGGGCCGCTCGATCTGTTGCTCTATCTCATCAAGAAGAGCGAGGTGGACATCTACGACATCCCGATCGAGAAGATTACCAAGCAATACCTCGAATACCTGCAGGTGATGCGGATGCTGAGCCTCGACATCGCCGGGGAGTTTCTTGTGATGGCGGCGACGCTGATGCTCATCAAGAGCCGCATGTTGCTGCCCGCCGAGGAGCGCAACGAGCAGCAGGCGCAGGACGAGGACGTGGGCGAGGAGCCGCGCTGGGCGCTGATCCGGCAACTGGTGGAATACAAGAAGTTCAAGGACGTGGCCTCCTACCTCGGCCAGCGGGCGGCGTTTCAGGAGCAGGTGTTCCCGCGCCACGAAGCCTCCGCGCCCGAACTGGGTTCCGGAGAGCTGAAGCTGGGCGATGTCAGCCTCTTTGACCTGATCAACGCCTTCAACGAGACCCTCAAGCGCGTCGCGCAACGAGAGGACCTGCGGGAAATCTTCGAGGAGACCCACAGCGTCACCGACAAGATCGAAGAGATTCTCTGGACTCTCGGCGAGCGCGGGAGCGTGAAGTTTCACGAGTTGTTCGACCACGCCGCGACGCGGGCGGAGATTGTCGCCACCTTCCTGGCGTTGCTGGAGTTGATCCGGCTCAAACAGGTGCGCGCGCGACAGGACACGCAGTTTGGCGAGATCATGATTCTAAAGACAGTCGCATGACACTGAAAAGCATCATCGAAGCGTTGTTGTTCGCCGCCCACAAACCGCTCAGCCCGGCGGAAATCCGCTCCGTGCTGGCCGGCGAGGGCGACGAGAAGGCGGAAGCTGCGCTGGTGGCCTTCAAGCGCGTGAAGGAGGCCGAGATCGCCGCCGCCATCGAGGAATTGAAGGTGGACTACATCCAGGCCGACCGCAGTTTCACCATCGCCGAGATCGCGGGCGGGTTTCAGCTTGTGAGCAAGCCGGACTACGCGATCTGGCTGAAACGGCTACTGGACGTGGACCGTCCCAGCCGCCTGTCGCCGTCGGCGCTGGAGACGCTGGCCATCATCGCCTACCGGCAGCCGATCACGCGCGTGGAGATCGAAGCCGTGCGCGGCGTCAACGTGGACGGCGTGTTGCGGACGCTGCTGGAGCGCGGGCTGGTGAAGATTACGGGCCGCAGCGACCTGCCGGGGCGGCCGTTGCAGTATGGGACGACGCAGGCGTTCTTGGAACATTTCGGTTTGCGCGATCTGGAAGACCTGCCCGCCGTGGACGAGTTGCGGCGGATCGAGGCCAAACGCCACCGCGCCGCCGCGCCGGCCGCTCCCGCCCCGACGCCCGCCGAGGCGCAGAAGCCGCCCGCGCCCCCGGAGACAGCGCCATGAACATCGAAGACCTGCGCAAACGGATAGACGAGATTGACCACAAGCTGGTTGAGCTGCTCAACGAGCGCACGCGGCTCGCGGTGGAGATCGGCCGGATCAAGCGCGATCTGGGCGAGGAGGTTTATGCGCCGGAGCGCGAGGAGGGCGTGTTCAAGCGCGTCGCCACCGCCAGCCGCGGTCCGCTGGGCGAGAAATCGTTGCGGCCCATCTGGCGCGAGATCATGAGCGCGGCGCTGGGCTTGCAGAAGGACATGGTGGTGGCGGTCTTCGGCGGGGCCGGCGGCTTCACCGACAGCGGCGCGCGGCAGAAATTCGGCGGGAGCGTCACCTACAAATACCAGGCCACCATGAGCGACGTGTTCCGCACCGTGCGCGAGGGGCGGGCCGATTGCGGCGTGGTGCCGATCGAGGACTCCACCGGAGGCGTGACCACGCACGTCTGCGACCTGTTGATCAAGAGTCCGCTCAAGGTGTGCGCCGAGATCATTCTGCCCGTGGCGGGCACGCTGAATCCGGGTCTGGTGCCGGCGCGCTTCCTCGTCATCGGGCGCAAGTCGGCCGCGCATACCGGCAACGACCGGACGGTCATCTTGTTTTCCTTGCCGAACCGGGTCGGCGCGCTGCGCGACGCCCTGGCGGCGTTTGAGAAGAACCGCGTCAACGTGATCAACATCGGCTCGCGGCCCATCAAGGGAAAAAGCCATGATGTGTTCTTCGTGGATGTCGCCGGGCACACATCCGACGCGAGGATTCAAAAGGCCGTCGGCGAACTGAAACGTCGCAGCATCTTCGTGAAAATCGCCGGCAGCTACCCCCATCAAGGCGCGTGAAGCCTTCTTCTATGATGTGATCGCGGATGCCGGTGGCGCGTCGTGGAGCGACGCGGGGGCGATGCGCGTGAGGTCTTGCGGGGCGGGCGAGGAGTCGCGTCGGAGAAAGGTCTGCCGGCAGCGGCCGTTGCCGCCTTCGATGCGCACCGTCAACCCGGCGGGCGCGGCCATCGCGTCGCCGATGAAATAGCAGTGCTGGCAAAAGCACGGCACGATCTCGCGTCCGGCCTTGCGAAGATGCGCGATGGCCGGACAGACGCGGACGTTGAGGGTCACGGCGTTGTCGCTCGCGATGACCTCGACATCCGATCCCGGTTCGGCGGCGAAAAACGCGCGCCAGTAATCGGCGACGGCCCTCAAGCCGCCTTGCTTCCAGCGTTCACTGACGGGCGCGAAGTATTGCCGGCCGAGGTCGGTCCAGTAACGCCGCAGGCCGTCGTTGCCGAAGCGCCGCAGGATGAACCGGAACGTCGCGTTGATGGCGAAGTAGAAGTCGGCCGCGCCTTGCGGTTTGGCGTCCAGATACGGCAGCGGCGACGAGGGCTGGCTCATGCGATCTTTCGGCTCAACGCGGAATGGGCCTGCATGGTGCTAATGGATTCAGCGGGGCGGGGGCGCATGGCAGACGTTGCGTGTGAGCGGGGGCGGGTTGCTGGAGACGCTCAGTGCAGCCAGCCGGGCGGCAGGTAGTAAAGGCGTCCGTTCTCCAACTGCAAATCCTTGCCGACGGCCGGCAGCAGGCCGGAAGACCAGCCCCGGATGGCGAACAAGGAGAAAAGCTTGCGCAGCGAGAAGGGCGATTCGTATTTCACGAGCCGCGCCTGTTCGATCTTCGCCAGCGACTTGGCCTTCGCCACGGCGTCCTCGAAGTAGCCGAGTTGGTCCACGAACTTGTGGGCCAGCGCCTCCTCGCCGCTCAGGACGCGACCGTCAGCCAGGCCGGCCTTGAGTTGTTCGACGTTCAACTTCCGGCCTTGGGCGACGATGCCGACGAAGCGGTTGTAATCNCGCATGACCAGTTGTTGCACCAGTTCGCGTTCTTCGGGGGTGATCTCGCTCTCTTCCTTCTCCGGGCTGAGCATGTCTTTCATGCGGCCGCTCTTATAGACCATCGGCTTGACGCCGCGCTTGTTCATCAAGCCGCGGTAGTTCCAGAGGCGGAAGATGACGCCGATGCTGCCGGTGAGCGTGGTTGGGTGCGCGACGATCCAGTCGGCGCTGACGGCGACGTAGTAGCCGCCGCTGGTGGCGAGCGACCCCATGCTCGCCACAACGGGCAGACCGCTTTTCTTCTTGGTCTCCAGCACGGCGTGATGGATCACGTCGGAGGCGGTCACCTCGCCGCCGGGGCTTTCGATCGCCAGCAGGATGGCCTTGACCGCCTTGTCCTTGGCGGCGCGGGCCAGTTGGTGCTTGATGTCGCCCACCATGCCCTCCTCGGCGGTGGCGCCGGGCATCTGGAAGCTGATGAGGTCCTGCACGTGGACGACGGCGATTTTGTTCTTGGCGTCGGCGTCGCCGCCGATGCGCGTCTCCTCGAACCGCACATCCCCGGAGTCCTCGGCGAAGGGCGACAGCAGCGAGAGCGCGCCGAGCAGGAGGCCGTTGGCCGCGAGGCTCAACATCAGCAGGATCGTGGCAATGATGGCCCACGCGATCCAGACTCGCGGGCGGCGCCGAGGCTGCGAGGCGGAAGAAGATTCAATGATTGGGGGCGGTTCGTTCATGGCGTCTGTATGTCGGCATTGGCGCGTCGTTCGGTTGAACGCGAGAATCGAAGTTCGGCAGGCGAAAGCGCCGGCCTCGCGATCAGCTTCGTTTTTCGGCTCAATGTCGGTGGCGACTTTACGCGGGACGGGCGGCCCTGACAATCCGTTTCGGAGGGTTTCAGGCGAATCAAACCGCGGCACGTTCGCGACGCGGGCGGGGAATTGACGGAGGAATCAAGGCGCGGTCGTGTTTTCTCCCGCATGAATCGAATTTGCCTTGAACATCGCGCGTCAGTGTGCCAAACGACGCGTGCAACCCAACGTAAAAGGATTCTTTTATGAACAGACGAGACATGATCAAACGCGTGAGCCTGGCGGCCGCCGGGCTGGGACTGGCGCGGTTCCCCCTGCACCACGCCTTCGGCGCCAACAAACCCAAGCGCCGGCTGCTGTTCTTCACCAAGTGTTCGGGCTTCATCCATAG
>JAOACV010000196.1 GCA_026417675.1 Verrucomicrobiia bacterium | reverse complement strand
GTACTCGCCGGTGGGCTCAAGTGGGCCGAAGGACCCGTCTGGGACAAAAAAGCCAACGCACTGCTGTTCACCGATATTCCCAACAACCGCATCATGAAGTGGTCGCAGAAGGACGGCCTGGTGGAATGGCTCAAGCCCAGCGGCTACACCGGCCAGACGCCGTTCACCGGCTACGAACCCGGGGCCAATGGCCTGGCGTTCGATGCCGCCGGCCGACTCATCCTTTGCCAGCACGGCGACCGCCGCGTCGCCCGTCTGGCCGCCGATGGCAAATCCTTCGAGACCCTCGTCGACAAGTACATGGGCAAACGCTTGAACAGCCCCAACGATCTCGTCTTGGCCAAAAACGGCGACCTGTACTTCACCGACCCGCCCTACGGCCTGCCCGGCCAGATGAAAGACCCCAACAAGGAGCTGGACTTCCAGGGTGTCTATCGCCTCACCCCCAAGGGCGAACTCACCTTGCTCACCAAAGAGATGACGCGGCCCAACGGCATCGCCCTGTCCCCCGATGAGAAGACGCTCTACGTTGCCAACTCCGACCCGCAGCGCGCGATCTGGATGGCCTATGACGTGAAACCCGACGGCACGCTCGCCAACGGCCGCGTCTTCTTTGACGCCACGCCGCTGCGCAAAGGCCGCAAGGGACTGCCCGACGGACTGAAAGTGGACCGCCGCGGAAACGTCTTCGCCA
The DNA here is from genome assembly GCA_026417675.1 of Verrucomicrobiia bacterium. Classification (GTDB taxonomy): domain Bacteria; phylum Verrucomicrobiota; class Verrucomicrobiia; order CAIQCK01; family CAIQCK01; genus JAOACV01. Next base: position 5,129 of record JAOACV010000196.1, on the reverse strand, counting down.
CCGGCCCCGGCGGCGTGCTGATCTTCTCCCCCGACGGCAAGCATCTCGGCACGCTGAACACCGGCGAAGCCACCGCCAACTGCGCTTGGGGCGACGACGGCTCCACGCTCTACATCACCGCCGACATGTTCCTCTGCCGCGTCAGGACGACGACCCACCGGTAGGGTGCGACCGCCGGGCGCGCCGGCCATCCTTTCCCCGCGCGGGAACTCCCAACCGCCTCGTTGGGGCGGCGCGCGGGGTTGTAGATGCCCCGCAACTGAACTGTGCCGCCGATCTTCACGGTTGCGGCTTCCGCGGGCGTGCGAAGGTCCGGGCCGAAACGGCCCAGCCGAACTGCCGCTCGTTACGCCGTCGCCTGAGACGCCGGACTCATGCCAAACCACATGGGCATCCGGCTCGGTTCTTCATGACGTCAGTTATCGCTTGTCATGCGCAACGCTTTTCGACAAATTCACCGCCCAATCATCGAGACGAGGCCGCATGATCGAATTCAACAAGAAGATTCTATTCGTTGGCTACGGCGCGGTGGCGCAATGCACGCTACCGATCCTGGTCAAACATCTGAGAGTGCCGCTGGGGAACATCACCGTGATGGATTTCGAAGACCGGCGCGGCGTGCTGCGGCCGTGGACCAATCGCGGCGTGAAATTCGTTCGCAAGCGCGTGACGCGCGACAACATGGGCGCGCTGCTCGGCAAACATCTCGGCGCGGGCGATGTGCTGATTGATCTGGCGTGGAACATTGATTGTTGTGAGATCCTCCAGTGGTGCCACGACCACGGCGTGCTCTACGTCAACACGTCGGTTGAATTGTGGGACCCCTATGAGAACGCCAGGAACGCGCCACCGCAGAAGATGACGCTCTATTGGCGGCACATGAACATCCGCCGCATGACCGCGAAATGGTCGGAGCCGGGCCCGACGGCGGTGCTGGAGCACGGCGCCAATCCCGGCCTCATCTCGCATTTCACCAAGCAGGGCCTGATTGACATCGCCAGGCGGCTGATGCGCGACAAGAAGGTCGTTGGCCCCGACGCAGAGGAACTGCAACAGTTCATCAAAGACGGTCGCTTCAACCGCCTCGCAATGAAGCTGGGCGTGAAGGTGATTCATTGCAGCGAGCGCGACACGCAGATCACCAACAAGCCGAAGCAGGTGGACGAGTTCGTCAACACGTGGAGCGTCGAAGGCTTCCGCGAGGAGGGCACGACGACGGCCGAGATGGGGTGGGGCACGCACGAGAAGGAATTGCCCGCGCTCGCTTACGAGCATTCCGAGGGGCCGCGCAACCAGATCTGTCTGGCGCGAATGGGCATCAACACCTGGGTGCGGTCGTGGGTGCCGGATTACTGCATCCACGGCATGATCGTGCGCCACGGCGAGGCGTTCACCATCTCCGACCGGCTGACGGTGTGGGAAAACGGCAAAGCGATTTATCGCCCGACGGTGCACTACGCTTATTGTCCGGCCGACGTGGCCATTGCGTCGCTGAACGAACTGCGCGGTTACGATTACAAGCTGCAGCCGAAGCAGCGCATCCTCAACGACGAGATCGTCAGCGGCTCCGACATCCTTGGCGCGCTGTTGATGGGCCACGCCTACCAGGCGTGGTGGACCGGCAGCGACCTTAGCATCGAGGAATCGCGCCGGCTGGTGCCGCATCAGAACGCCACGACCATGCAGGTCGCCATCTCGGTCGTCGCGGCGACGATGTGGATGATCGAAAACCCCGCGCGTGGCGTGCTGGTGCCCGACGACCTGCCGCACGAGTATGTGCTGAGGATCTCCAAGCCGTATCTGGGCAAATGGATTTCCAAACCGGTGGACTGGACGCCGTTGAAACACCGCCCCAACGCCTTCCAAGGTTACAACCAGCCGCAGGTGGACCTGGACGACCCGTGGCAGTTCAAGAACTTCCTCATTACCGATGGAGACTAGACATGGCCTCGACACGTTTGCTCCAGAAACTGGCCAAGGAACACGGCACGCCGCTGTTCGTGGTGGACCACGAGCAGTTGCGGAAGAATTACGCCATGTTCAAGAAACTCCTGCCGCGGGTGCAGGCTTACTACGCTGTGAAGGCCAATCCCGACCCGGCGATCATCCGCACGCTCTACAAGGCCGGCGGCAGCTTCGACGTCGCCTCGATGCCGGAGTTTCTCATCGTGTATGAAAACATCAAGGACATGCCGGCCAAGCAGCGGCAGGACTGGATTTGGGACAAGATTATTTACGCCAACCCCATCAAGGCCACCGAGGCGCTCGAACAGCTCGACCAATACAAGCCGCTGGTCACCTACGACAACTACGACGAGATCATCAAGATCAAGCGTCACGCGCCACACGCCGGCCTCTGCCTGCGGCTGAAGGTTCCCAATACCGGCGCGATGGTCGAATTGTCCTCCAAGTTCGGCGCCGCGCCGGGCGAGGCCGTGGACCTCATTCTGGCGGCCGACAAAGCGGGCTTGGTCGTCGAGGGTCTTAGCTTCCACGTCGGCAGCCAGACCACCAACTTTGCCAACTACGTCGCCGCCATCAATCTGGCCGCCAACATCTACAAGGAAGCCCGCGACCGCGGCTATACGAAGATGAACCTGCTCGACATCGGCGGCGGATTCCCCGCGCCCTACGACGCCACCGTCAAGCCGTTCCGCGAGCTGGCCCGCACCATCAATCGCGAACTGGATCGGCTCTTTCCGAAGAACATCCAGATTCTGGCCGAGCCGGGCCGTTTCATGGTCGCCACCGCTTGCACCGCCGTCTGCAAGATCATCGGCAAAGCCCGCCGCGACGGCAAACTCTGTTACTATGTCAACGACGGCGTCTACCACACCTTCAGCGGCGTCATCTTCGACCACTGCAAGTATTCATTGAAAGCGTTCAAGAAAGGCCCCACCGAAATTTGCTCCGTCTTCGGTCCGACCTGCGACGCGCTCGATGTGATCTCGATGGCTGAAAATCTGCCCGCAAACCTCGAACGCGGCGATTTGCTCTACAGCGAGAACATCGGCGCCTACAGTCACGCCTCCTCAACCTGGTTCAACGGCTTTCCGCCCGCCAAGGTTGTCCACATCAATCAGTAAGCGCGCTGCGGCGGCATCCCGGTCCTTGGAAGGTGGACGAACGGGTGTGGGAAACGGCAACCCGCTCTGCCTCACGGAGCCGCGCGGACCTGCGAAATGTGAGCCTGCTGCTAATCCTCCGGCAACGGCTTGTCCTTGGTCTCCGGCGCCCAGATCAGCGTGATGAGACCGAGCACGAAGATGAAAGAAAGGATCGTCGCGGCCTTGCGAAACGGCTCCTCCACGCCCTGCGCGACCAAGAGGCTGTTGAGGCCCATCAGCATCGGCGGAAACGCCGCGGCGAGGTAACGCACCGTGTTGTAGCAGAAGCCGACGCCCGTGCCGCGCAACCGCGTCGGGAACAGCTCCGGGAAGTAGATCGAGTAGCCGCCGAACACCGACAACTGCGCGAAGCCCATCATCGGCAGCATCCAGTAGGCGTCGGTGCCGCTGTGGAGGTTGTTGAACACGTAGATCGTCGTGCCGAGGCAGAGAAGAAACGCGCCGAAGAACGCCAGCCGACGCCCGACGAACGTCGCCACGAGGGTGAAGGTGAACATCCCCAAGAACGAGCCACAGTCCTGCAACGCCGTGCCGTAACCGCGCACCACGTCCACGACGTGTTGCGACTCGCCCTTGAGGGCGGTGGAGATCAACTCCGGCGAGAAAAACCCGATGCCCCACAGTCCCGCCATGCCCGCCAGCCCCAGACCGACGCCCACAAAGAGGTTGCGCCGCCAAAGCGGATGTTTGAAGAGGTCCGGAATGGAGCCGATGTGTTTGGATTTGTCGGCGCTGGCGTCGGCCTTGCGGCGCGCTTCCTTCCAACGCTCCGGTTCGCGCAGCACCAGGATGATCGGCACCACTAGGATCGCCGGCAGGATGCCAACGAAGAAAATGATTCTCCAGCCAGCCATCCCCCAAAGGAAATCGGGTTGGCCTGGCCGGATTTGCGTGCTCAACAGCGAGCCGAGGATGTTGCCGCCAGCCGACAACGCCTGAAGCGAGCCGAGGGCGAGCGAGCGAAAACCGCCGGGCACGCTCTCCGCCACCAGCGTTGTCGCGGCGCCAAACATCCCACCGACGCCCAGCCCCACCAGGAATCGGTAGATGCAAAAGTCCCACCACGACTGCGATAAGCCGCACAGTCCGGTGAAGCCGGAATAGACCAGCAACGTGGCGATCATCGTTTTCACGCGTCCCATCCGGTCGCTCATGATGCCAAAGATGATGCCGCCGGTGGCCCAGCCGATCATCATCATGCCCGTGGCCCACGCGCCCCACGATTTGACCGCGGTGTCTTGCGCGCCGGGGCCGAGCACCTCCTTCAACGCCGGCTCGCGCGCCAGCGTGAAAATCCGCTGATCCATGCAGTCGAACAACCAGCCGCATGAGGCGATGATGACCACCAGCCAGTGGTAGGAGGTAACGCCCTCAAACACGCCTTGAGCGCGGGGTTCATTGCTGGATGCTGTGGGAGGATGCATGGAAAACGGGACTCAGCGCGACTCCTGGGTTGTTGGTTCCGGGCAAAACACGCGCGCATTGTCCAAACCGAGGCGCACAAGTCAAGCCGCGTGTCGTAAAATCTTGCAGATCGGGCGCGTTGGGTTGCCCGGACATGGGCAAAGCCATCGCCGTCAGCCAAGCGGTCCCACCTCAGGCCAACTCATTTGCGCAGCACTCGTGCGGATGATGTGGATACGGAAAGTCGTGCGGACGGCCGAGCGCCACGAGGTCTTCCTCGCGCTTGAAGATCGAACCCTGGCCAGCGGCCATCTCTCGCAGCTTTTTGATGTCGGCGTCGGTGACGGGGCGGAACGCGCGGCCGGCTTCGATGGCCTTGTCCACCAGATCGAGCCACGCTGGCGGGAAACCTGTCACCACGCCCGGCAGCGACAGCGTCCAGCGCCACGCCATGTTGATCTCCTCTTGGTCCTCCAGGGAGCGATACCACCACTTGCGGGTGCGCTCCGCGCCCTGCGGCCATGCGCCGGCGTTCATCGTCTTGATGGACAACAGCGCCGTGCCTTTCTCGCGGGCGAGTTCCATCACCGCCTTGGC
>JAOACV010000195.1 GCA_026417675.1 Verrucomicrobiia bacterium | reverse complement strand
GGCGGTGTCGGGCGGAATGACTTGCGCCAAGCCGCTGTAGGTCGTGCTGAAGGGCTGATACTTCTTCGTCTCCCGGTTCTCGAAGTTGTAGGAGCCGCAGAAATAATCCTCCGTGCCCGTTCCGCAGATGGTCGGCCAATCCTTGTCGCCATCGAGGTAGAACTTGATCTCGCCCTCGCCCCACCAGCCGGGGCTGCGCGCCTCCCACGCCATGTAGGTGCCCACGTATTGGCCGCGGCCGACGACGCCATCGAGGATCGTGTAAACGCTTTTCTCCGGCAGCGGGTTGACGCGCCGGAACTGCGCGTGCAGGTAGGCTGCGTCGGGCGGCAGGGTGGTGAGGGTGTAGTTGATTTGGTAGTAGAGGATCATGTCCTTGTCGCCGATGTTTTCCATCGTCACGCGGGCTTTCTTGCGGAATGGCATCTGCCAGTAGCAGTTGAACGCGCTACCGGGGTTGACGCACACGGCCAGCGAGTTGATCTGGCAATATTTGCCCCAGCCGCACGCGAAGAAGTCGCCGACCGGGCATTCGATGGACGGCTCGGCCTCGTCGTCCCAGTAGAACCGGATGATGGAGTGCCGCCAATTGCCGGTGGGCGTCATCCAGATTTGCTGGATGCAACCGGGGCCTTGGATTTCACCCAGCGTGAACATCGTGCCGGCCTTGATGCGGACTGAAGGCGAAACCTTCCAGCCTTGGCCGAGGTCGCGCGCGGCGCCTTTGCCGGTGCCCTCGGTTGCCATGCCGCCTTTGCCTTTCTCGCCGGTGAAATTCTCCGGGCTGATCGAGCGCGACTTGGCGTTGGAAAGACGGAACAGGTTGCCCAGATTCAAATCGAGTCCGTCAAACGACCCGGCTTGCCCTTGCGAAACGCCCGTGGCGCACCAAGCCGCCAACGCGGCGCCGATAATAGCTACGCATGTCCTTTTCATGATTTGATCCTCCGAGAATTCGCCGTTGGTCCGTTCGGCAAATTTTGCATCCTGCCAGCGACCGACGATAAATGCAATCGCCAACCGTTCACGAAAGCGGATTTCCTCGGCGCGGAATCATCGCGATCGCAATGAGAAAAAGAGGTTGCGAGACCGGCATGGACGCACTATCAGACTTGTTGTCTTGAGAATGCTGCAAACAAGGCGGAGTTCGCCGCGTCGGCAGGATCATCTCCTGGCCCGGCTGGCGTTCGGCGCGCTGACCGCCATGCTTGCCATCCCGACGGTCAGCGCGGCAGACCCCTCGCCGGCAAACGCGGCCGCCAAGAAACTGTATGAAACCAAGTGTCTTCGCTGCCATGAAGAATTGGAACCCGCAGCCTACGAGGAGACGACTTACAAGCGATGGCTGTGGAGAATGAAAGACAAGGCCGGGTTGGACAACCGGCAGTATGGCGATCTCTCCGGCTACCTGAAGAGCGTGCGCGAGGCGGCCAGACCCAAAAAATCAAACCAGGGCGAGGCGCAACGATGATCAGCGTGCAATGGCTCGTGGTCTTGGGCGTTCTGGTTGTGGCAGGCGTTCTTTGGGCGCTCAAGCGGGCAGACACCGTCGGCGACGAGGCCGCGCGGGAATACCTGCGGCAGGGCGCCAAAGTCATTGACGTGCGCAGCGTCGAGGAATACCGCGAGCGCCACGTGCCCGGCGCCGTCAACATCCCGCTGGACGAGTTGGAGCAGCGCGTTCGCAAAGAGGCGCCCGACAAGAGCGCGGTATTGTTGTTGCATTGCTTGAGCGGCGGACGCAGTGCTGTGGGCGTGCGGGTGTTGAAACGAATGGGTTACGCGAAGGTCTTCAACCTCGGCTCACTCGCGCGGGCTGAGAAGATTGCCGCGAAGAACGAAAAGTAGGCCGCCGCGCCCCGCCTGTCCGCCGGCAGTCAACGTCTAATCATCATCCGCCAAGACTCTCTGCTAACCGGCTTCGCAGGCGGCTCTACACGCTCCATGGCTCCCGCATTGGTCGCGACAGGTAGCGATTCGCCTCTGGGTCGTCGGGGAAAATCTCGCGCACCGGGTCCCACTTCAGCGGGCGGCCCAAGCGGCATGAAATGAAGCCCAAGTGACAAACCGTGGCGGCGCGTTGGCCCAGTTCGGCGTGGGTGGCCGGCAGGCGACGGTTCAGGACGCAATCAATGAAATCGGCGTGATGGCCGGGGCTGGGGCGCAGATGAATCTCGTTCGGCCCGATCGTGGACTTCAGAATCTGGTCTGAACTGGCGGTCACCTCGCCACCGCTCATGTGAATCCAGCCTTCGGTCCCTTCAAACTGAACACCAAACCCCGGCCCGCTGACCAGCTCCAGCCGCATGCCGTTCGCGTAACGATAGGTGATCTGGAATTCCGTTGGCGCGTCGTAAATGCCGCGTGTCGGGAAAGTCGCATGGCCCTCGATATACTCCGGCCCGGTGAGGTCCACACCCATGCCCCATGTGGCGAGGTCCACCGCATGCACGCCGTTGTCGCTGATGTAGCCCTCGCCGTAGTCCAGAATCCAGCGGAAGTTGAAATGACACCGGGCCGCGCTGTAAGGCGCCCACGGCGCCGGACCGAGCCACAGGTCGTAGTCGAAATCCGGCGGCACCGGCTGCGGGGCTTCCAAACCCGTGAGATCGCCGCGGATGCCAAACCCTTGTCCCGGAACGCATCGCACGGTCTGCAGCTTGCCGATGCGCCCGTTGCGAATCAACTCGGCCCCGAACCGGAACTTGCCGATGGACCGCCGCTGCGTGCCGGTTTGCAACACACGTCCGTATCGCTGCACCGCCTCGACAATGGCGCGCCCTTCGGCGACAGAGTAGGCGAGCGGCTTTTCGCAATAGATGTCCTTGCCGGCCCGCGCCGCGGCGACCGCGATGACTGCGTGCGTGTGGTCGGGCGTGGCGATCATCACCGTGTCAATGTCCTCCCTGGCGAGCAGTTCGCGGAAATCCTGCGTGACGGCGCAGCCCTTGTAACAGCCGGAGCCGGTTCCCTTGCCGTAATGATTCTCGATCGTGGCAGCCATGAGTTTGGCGCGCGTCCGATCCACATCACACGATGCCACGATCTGCACGCGCGGGTCGCCGAGAAACATGCGCGTATTGCCTCCGCCTTGATTGCCAACGCCGATGCAGGCCATCGTGATGCGTTCGTTGGCCGCCACCGCGCCCGCGCGTCTGGCCTGGAGGATGAGCGGCGCGACGGCCGCGCGACAGGTCTGTTTGAGGAACTCGCGGCGCGAACAGGTCATCTTCATAGCGATGTCGGATTATGGCTGCCCGCGATGGTCACTCGCCGCATTCTGCCGGTCAAGCGGTTTGTAAAGTAGCCGCATCACTCTGTGACATATTTCGGTTCTCTGCACGCGGCCCAGCGCATGCACAAACTGACGCGACCGTTTTTACTCGCCGCCCATGTAGCCGCTGACACCGCGCGCGGGGTCTTGCCCATCGGCGCCCTTACGGCCGCTTCGCCGATGGAAGGCTCTTCAAAAGATTCTCCATGTAAATGAATGGAAAGTCCCCCGACCAAGGTTTGCCGCAGATGTCAATGTCGCCATCGCCGTCCACGTCGCCCGCGACGGCCTCGTGACAGCGTTTGCCGGCGAGCAGGGTGTGTTCCTTCCACGCGCCGCACCTGCCATCGGCGTTCTCCCAAATGATCCAGCGGGGAGGGCTTGGGAAAACGGCCCGGAACCACCCGAGAAGATGTCGAGATCGCCGTCGCCGTCGAAGTCCGCAATGCACAGAGAATGCAGGTCTTGGTCAGTCTCCGCGATGATATGCCGCACCCATCCCTTGCCTTTGCCGTCTTGGTTTTCGAACCAAGCGAGCCTGCCCCTGTCGCAGTCACATTCGCCCATCACAACGTCGTTGTCACCGTCCCTGTCGAGGTCAAGGACCCACGAGCGCGTGGTGAATTGAAAGCGTCCCGTGGTCAAGCCGAAGTTAAAGTCCTTGTGTTCAACCCACTTGGTCCCCTTGCCGTCCTTGTTCTCATACCAGACGTTGGTGCGAACAATGTCGTTGTCACCGTCCCCATCGAGGTCGCCCACGCCGTGAGGGCCGATCGCTCCATGCACGCCATCCGCGATCCAGTGCGCAATCCACGGCTGGGTCGGGTCGGCGGGGATCTTATACCAGAACAGACCCTGCTTGTCCCAAAGTGCGACGACTTCAAGTTTCCCGTCGCCATCAATATCTGCGGCGACGTTGTCGTGGGCGCCGGTCATGCCGCCGTTGGGATGTTTGACGAACTCCTGCTCGCGCGGTTTGCCCGTGTTGCGATACCAAGCCGCGCCGGCGACGTGGTCAATCCAGCCATCGCCATCCACGTCGAACGCGGTGCCCCCGGCCTCGGTCGGAGCCTTGTCGCCCAGCTTGTGACGGACCCAGTTGTCGGGGCCGACATACTCGAACCACCAAACATCGGCGTTTTGCCCGCCGATGATCCAGTCCAGATCACCGTCCTTGTCCACATCCACAAGGGAGGTCTGACTGAGGTTTTTCCCGCCACGGCCGATTTCGTGCGGCTTGAACTGCGGGAACTCCGCCGCGGTTGCGAAAGCGCAGAACCAGAGCGCCGCCGCTGCGCCGCAGCAACCATGTTTGAAGAACTCGCGTCGGGAGCAGTTCATGTTCACAGCGGTCTCCGACTGATGGCGACGCGGGATAGTCTCTCGCCGCGCACGGCTGGTCAAGCGGTTTGTCGAGTAGCCGCAAACTAGCGGCGTCACGGAGTAACGCGACTACTTCCTTGTCTTCCGGTAAATCGCCCCCGGACTGAGCTTCTCGGCGTAGGACATCATCGTGAAGCAAACCAACTGCGTCAGCTTCGGCTCGCCGGCGGCAAAGACCTGGCTGGCGAGGTAGCGCAGTTCCTGGTCAGCCGCCGCGGCAATGGCCGCGCCGTCGGGCAGGCAGCGGGACCAAACGTATTGATGAAACGGCAGGCCGCCGAGTTTGCTGCCCCATTGCTTTTGATAATCCCACGGCGCGTTTGGATTGCGGCTCCGCTGATTCTCGCGCATCCACTCCAGCGCCGCGCGAATGTGCGCCACGCTCGCCTTGCCCAACGGACTCTGCAGGTCAAGGTGCGTCATGCCGGTCGAGAACGCCTCGAAGACATACATCACCACCGCCGGGGCCGCTTCCTTGAAGCCAATATGCTCGGCCTTGCGGAAGTCCATCTTGTTGAGCCAGTCGAGTGTGCCGTGGGCGACCTTCAGGTATTTCTCGTCGCCCGTCTCGCCGTAGAGCATAAACGCCACCGAGCCGAAGATACCCGACGAGCACCACCACTCGCCGTCGAACTTGCTCCAAAGTCCGTCCGTGATCCCGCCGTTCGGCCCGACGTAGTTGTCCAGCACGAGCTTCGCGTAGGCCATTACCGAGTCCAAATAGCGTTGCCGGTCGGCCGCGCTCTCGCAGCGCACCGCCGTGGCCAGCACGCCCAGCGCGATGCTGGCGCAGTCGGCGACATACCACTCGCCCTTGGTCTCGCCCGGCTTGCGGCCGTAATGCATCCAGTAAGCCCCCTTGGGCATCATGCCGTTCTGATACTCAATCATCCGGTCCGACCATCGCCGGCAAACCTCCAGATACTTCCGCTTGCCCGTCAGATCATACGCCGCCGCCAACGCCCGCACCGCGTAGGAATCTTGGTAGAACGGCACCTTCCGCTCCGGTGTGTTCAGTTCCGCGCAAGCCGCGTCGCACAGCTTAAGAAACTCCGCGCGCAAGCCGACGCCATCGCCTGGCTGCGCGGCCGTTGTGCTGTCTCTTATACACATCT
>JAOACV010000194.1 GCA_026417675.1 Verrucomicrobiia bacterium | reverse complement strand
TCTCGGTACTGGTGGCCGGCGGCGGTTTCAAAGGCGGCCACATCGTCGGCGCATCCGACGCGAAGGGCGAGGAGCCGAAGGACCGTCCCGTCTATCCGGTAGACCTCTTGGGCAGCATTTACGCGCTGGCGGGCATAGACGCCAACGCCAAACTGCCGCACCCGGAGGGATTGGATGCCTACGTGCTGCCTTCCCCATCCGAAGGCGTCAAGTCCACCGGCCTGCTGAAAGAAATCATGTAGCCCAATGATGGCGAAGAGGCGGGCCGCGCCTGCTGACGCGGCCCGCCTTGACGCTGGAGTGGTAGCGCCCAAAGGGCGGGCGCGCTGCGATTTGGTGTCCGAACAATGGAGCGTCTTATGAACTCGTATCTGCGAAATGCAATTCTTGGGTTGCTCGGCTTGCTGGCATTTGCTTTCGCCGCGGAAGCGCAACAGAGGCCGTATATCGGGTTCGTGTATCCCGCTGGCGGCAAGCAAGGCGCCACGTTTCAGATCAAAATCGGCGGGCAGTATCTGGAAGGCGTCAATGGGGTTTACGTATCCGGCGAGGGCGTCGAGGCCAAGGTGTTGGAATATAACAAACAACTGAACCCGCAAGAGGTCATGTTGTTGCGGGAACAGTTGAATGATCTGAAGAAAGGCTCTTCCGGCAAATCCGAAGAGACCCAAGCGCTGATCACGAAACTGGAGAAACGGCTTGCCGAATACGTTCAGGAGCCGGCGAACGCCGCAGTGGCCAACACCCTCATTGCTGAAGTCAGGATCGCCGGCGACGCCAAGCCCGGAGACAGGGAAATCCGGGTGGAGACACCGCGCGGGTTGTCGAACCCGCTTGTTTTCAACATCGGCCAATTGCCCGAATACACGGCGCCGCCGCTGCCCACCAGCCCCAAGCAGGTGCTTGGCAAGGAGGGCGACAGCCTTCGCCGGCGAACGCTTCGGGACGTGGTGAACATCAAGGTGCCGTGCATCATTAACGGACAGATTTTCTCTGGTTGTGTGGATCGGTATCGCTTCCAGGCCAAGAAAGGCCAGCACATCGTCATTTTTGCGTTGGCGCGGACGCTGGTTCCGTATATCGCCGATGCCGTGCCGGGATGGTTTCAAGCCGTGTTGGCCCTGCATGACGCCCAAGGCAATGAGGTGGCTTATACGGACGACTATCGGTTCAAGCCCGATCCGGTTCTCTTCTGCGAGATTCCCAAGGATGGCGAGTATGTGTTCTCCATCTACGACGCGATCTACCGTGGTCGGGAGGATTTCGTCTATCGCATTACCATTGGCGAACTGCCGTTTGTGACCAGCATCTTCCCATTGGGCGGCAGGGTGGGCTCGGACGTCGTCGTCGAAATGAAGGGTTGGAACCTGCCCACGACCCAGTTGACGCCTAACACCAAAGGAGCCGAGCCAGGCATCTATCCTATCGCGGTTCGCAAGGAGGGTTTTCTTTCCAATCGCATGCTGTTTGCTTTGGACACGTTGCCGGAAACCTACGACCGGGAGCCGAACAACCTGCAGGGCAACGCGCAGCGCGTCACCTTGCCTGTCATCATCAACGGGCGCATTGAGCGCCCTGATGACTGGGATGTCTTCCAGTTCGAAGGGCGTGCCGGCGACACGATCGCCGTGGAGGTCTCGGCGCGGCAACTCGACTCGCCCTTGGATTCAAAGATCAAACTCACTGATGCGACCGGAAAGCAAATCGCGTTCAACGACGACCGTGGAGACATATTTGTAGGCCAGCATACCACCCCGGGATTAAACACCCACCACGCGGACTCTTACCTGACGGCCAAGCTTCCCGCGACAGGGACCTACTACGTTCACCTGCGAGACACCCAAGGGTTCGGTGGCGAAGAGTATGCCTACCGGCTCCGCATTAGCCAGCTCCAGCCGGATTTTGAGCTGCGAGTGGTGCCCTCCAGCGTGGGCGTTCGCAGCGGCGGTGGCAGTTCGGTCACTGTCTATGCGTTGCGCAAGGATGGGTTTGCGGGTGACATCAAACTCGGGCTAAGGGATGCGCCGCCGGGATTCTCATTGTCCGGCACCATTGATGGCGGCACCAACCAAACGCACGCCACGCTATCCGTCCCGGCGGATGTCACAGGCGACCCCGTCAACCTCATTGTGGAAGACCGGGCGACCATCAACGGAAAGGAAGTGGTTCGCGAGGCTGTCCCGGCAGAGGACGTTATGCAAGCTTTCCTATGGCGGCATTTGGTTCCCGCTCGGGAGTTCTTGGCTTACGTTTATGACCCCGACAAGCTTCCTGCGTCCACCCGCCGCGGACGGGGGAAGGGGAAGGCGAAATAGTTCCGCGCGTGCTGTGGTGAAAAAGCAAGACGGGCCTATGAGGCCCGTTCGGCAAGCGCCAGAACCGGTCGGAGGTGGCAGTTGCTGACGGCCTACTCCGTCACTGTTCCGTCACTGTCGCCTTGGCTTCCTCGACCTTCTTTTCGTAAAATTCTTGCGTGATCAACCCGGCGTCCAGAAGCGACTTCAGGCGGTTCAACTGCTGAGCCACTTGCGCTTTGGTGACCGTCTTGCCGTCCTTACCTTTCTTGGCCGCCGTGCCGCCAGACGGGCTGCTGCTTAGACTCTTGATCTCCTCCGCGGTCAGAGCGCGATTGAAGATCATCACTTCGTCAATCATGCCCTCGAACGACTGGCCCTGCTCTTGAGGCGANGGATTGGAGCGGTTCAAGCCGACGGTCAAATCGTTGGCGTTAGGGAGAATGCCGCCCGGCATGGGCACCACCTGCTTTTGTAACGCGCCATCCACGTAGAGCTTAAGGTTCACGCCGTCACAGGTCGCCACGGCGTGATGCCAACTGCCATCCGTGACTACACTATCGCTGAGGCAAAAATAGCGACCGTTGGCGATAAAGGCCAATTTGCCTTTGGTGTCACCACCCTTGGACTCGCCGGCGATGCACATCGCATAACCACGGTCGCTGCGCTTGTCCAAAATGCGCCGCCAGACCGCGTCAGACTTCGAGGTCTTGAACCACACCGCAAACGTCCCTTGGCTGACATTTAAGAACGGCGAGTTCGGCACCGTGACGAAGCTGTTAGCGCCCGTAAATTCATAGGCGCCGCCCATCTTGCCGGTGGCCCACTTGACGTTGTAAACGCGGCCGTTGAGCCTATGACCGCTGCGATCGGCCGTCACACCCGCGCTATCTACCTCGTTGAAGTTGAGGTAAAGCACCAGCCCTTTGGGAAGCTCGGCGCCGCGCGCGCTAGAAGTCGCGGCAAGCGCGAGCGCCAACCCCGTCAAAACCCGGATCGTCCTCGCACTGAATCTGTTCGGCTTCATACGGCTCTCTTTACTCCTTTTCTGGCGTTCTCGCAATCCCTGTTCCTGCATTCAAACCTCCTCTGGGACGACAAACGGAGGGCGATATTCGCGCTTGAGCAGCCTGTTGGCGGCGTCGTTGCCGATGAAGCGTTCTTTGTTCGGATCGAGGCGCAGCGGCACGCCAAGGGTAACTAGGTCCTTGGTCACGTCCACGCCGTTCGCGTCGAGGTGCGCGGCCATGCGGTCGTAAGCCTCCGCCAGAAGCTTGTTGTCCTGCAACGCCTCCTTGATCTCGCCGGGCTGTCGCCGGGTGCCGACTCGATACGAGATGTTGGCGGTGTGACAAAGCGCGCTGGAAATGTGGCCTTCCAGGATCGGAGCGGTGAGAAGGCTAGGCTTGCGGCTGCGGATGGCGGCAATCCAGTTGCCGTGGTGGTCTCCGGAACCCGCGGCAAGTCCCAGCCGGCCCGCGAGTTCCCGGTCTTTCGTCTCGAACTTCCGGAGCAGCTTGCCGTCCTTGTCATAGACGAGCGCGTCGGTGTAGCTCGGCACGACGACGCTGCCGCCCTCACACTCGATCACGCAGCCGATGCGCACATCGCGGTAAGCGTCCATGTTCTTCTCCCACCCGGCGGCCTGGGCATCCTTGTTCTTTGGCAGACCGCGAACCTCGAAAACCAGCGGCGCTTTCGCATAGCCTTGGTAAAGGACCATCGTGTTAGGCGTTTCCGCGTCGTCCACGTAACCGAGGCGGCCTCCGACGCTCAAGACAAACGGCGCGAGTTTCGGTTCGCCGAGAAGCCAGCGGCAGATGTCCACCTGATGAATGCCTTGATTGCCAAGGTCGCCGCCCCCGTAGGCCCAGAACCAGTGCCAATCGTAGTGAACCGGGCCGAACTTCGGATTGTTCCGTCGCGGCGGCGTCAACGGCGCGGGGCCGCACCAGAGGTCGTAGTTGATGTAATCCGGCACGGCCTGCGGCCCCGTCGTCCGGCCGATGCTCATGCGGGGCTTGTAACAGAAACCGCGCGCGACTTTGACCCGGCCAAGTTTGCCGGAGCGCACGAATTACACCGCCGCCGCGATGCCGGAGGAGGAGCGACATTGTGTGCCGCTCTGGACGATCCGCTGGTATTTGGCCGCCGCCTCGACCACCTTGCGCCCTTCCCACACGTTGTGCGAGACCGGCTTCTCGACGTAAACATCCTTGCCCGCCTGGATGGCCCAGATCGCACCCAGCGCATGCCAGTGGTTTGGCGTCGCGATGGAAACCGCATCCACGTTCTTGCTTTCCAGTAGCCTGCGGATGTCTTCGTAGGTCTCGGTGATGCCAAGCTCCTTGGCCTTCGATTCGAGAATGCGCCGATCCACGTCGCAGAGCGCCGTGATCCGCACGCCTTGGAGCTTCCGCAACTAGTTGATGTGCCCCTCGCCCTGGCTCCGAAAGCCAATCACTGCGACCCGAACATCGCTATTGGCGCCCGGAACGGCTGCCCACGATCGTGGCGACAGCCCCAAGGCGGCGAAACTGATGGTGGTGGTGGATTTCAGGAATGCTCTGCGACTGATGGTTTTCATCGGATAATTCGACTGCGATTGTGGGTTTTCCTTCAAGAGAAACAGGAGGCCTTCATAGAGACACAATTCGGCCCGCCAAATCGGACGGCAGAGCGGCGAAATGGCGGCGCTGCAGCGTGCGAATCTTGTCTGCCCGATCTCACGCTTGACTTCGTGTCGCCAACGAATGGTCTGACGCGCGCCGTTACGCCTTGGCCAACTCGTCCCGGTGCGCCCAGACCTTCTCGAACGCCTTCACATACTGCTCGATCAACTCCGGCGCTTCGCCATAGATCAACGGAACGAAGATGTGGTTGGCGTTGACGTATTCGCAGCCGGGCATCTTTTCTGGAATCTTCGGAGGATGATGCCACCACTTGGCCTCGGAGTAGATCTTCAGCTTGTGCTGCTCTGGATAATCCCAAAAGCTTGCCTTGACGCCTTCGGCGTTCAGCGCCTTGATCAGCGCGGCGCGCGAGAAACCGAGTTTCTTGAAGTCCACGAACAGCATGTTGGCGTGGTAGTAAACCCGCTTCTGGTCAGGACGGCAGCGCGGCTCGGTGACGCCGGGCAACTGAATGAGACGGTCGTTCATCGCACGGACGTTTTTCTCCACGAGCGCGTTGAGCGCGTCCAGCCCCTTCAGTTGCATCCGCGCCACGGCGGCGGCGAAGGGGTGCATTCGATACTTCTGGCCGAAGCCGGTGCCCTCGTAGGCGCGCACGGGGCTGTCTTTGGCGAATTTGGCGGGCGCCTCATAATGCCCGAACGCGAAGGCGCGCTCGTAATACTCGCGGGTTTGATACATGCCCATGCCGCCTTCGACCGCGGGCATTACCTTCGATGTTTGGAAGCTGTAGATGGCCATTTGGCCCCAGTTGCCCATCTTCTTGCCCTTCATCTCGGCGATCAGCTTCGCGTCGGCGGGGTCGGCCGACTTGTAATCCCAGACGCAGCCGCGGTAATCGGGATTGGCTTCGAGAACGATCTTCGAGC